>CAZICK010000012.1:3161-56707 GCA_964537505.1 uncultured Pirellulales bacterium | reverse complement strand
TGCGTTTCAATCCGCTGTTGGTCCCTTCGATGCCGCCGCGAATTTTATAACGTTCTCTGAAAACTTCCGTTGCCGCCTCTCGCCTGCGGCCGGCAATGCGTCTGTCTTTGGCTGTGTGTTCAAGTTGATAACCGCCGCCGGTTTGCTTCACCGGACATTGCCCACAAAACTCACATCGGCTACACGTTGAACTCGACATCACCGTCTTTGTTTTGCCTGTATCATTATTATGTTCTGAACTCTGTGGTTTATGGCCGGCCGGGCAGCAGACAACCTCTTCGGTTGCTTCATCAATACTGAAGTCATCTATATTCAGTTGTTCATATTCATCGTCATTGCTTTTACCCGAACCCGGCGGTACAGGCCCGACAAGCTCCACGCCTTTTTCTTCGGCAAGCTGAACATTATCATCGCCGGCATAAGCGGTATCTACAAGCAGCTCATCAGGCAAAAGGTCATTTGCCGTCAAATTGTCTAAAACTTCTTCAACCGCGTTAGAATCCGCCTCTGCCGCTGTCTGTGGTATAACAGAGGTGATAAGCTGTACTTCGTTTTGGGGATTGCAGGTCTCTGATATTTGTGCCTGATAACCCGGGCCTTTATGGCCGTCATAAGAAGCATCAGGATCAGATGGGTTCTGCATAACATTGCCGCCGGTCTTTTTCTTTATGCCGACTTTGTCTTCGTGAACTTCGCACTGCTCATAAAAGATTCGTTCAACTGCTTTGTAGGTATCTTTGCCGTTGTGCTGTGCATTATCAGCAAAAAGTTTTATCAGAAAATACATATCCTCGGCCACCTGCTGACGAAGCAAACGACGAGATTCGCTATCCTTTTTGGTGTCGGCAAATAACTGGCTGACGCCTGGCGCATAACGATTACGTAAAGATTCATCCAAAACATCGTAGTCCGCTTTGTTATGTCGTCTGAGCTGAGTAAGGAAACGCTTGATAGCTACGCCCATAAGACGCGTTCTGCCGAAACTGGCCATGTCACTGAATATATGGGTTGAATCCAGACGCTGCCTGTCAATCTTGATGCCAAGAACCTCTACAAGCTTTATGGTAATCGCATCCATCGTTGCTTTGGCCAATTCATTTTCCTCGAACAGATTGATGTATCGCTCAATGGTACGCTTAGAAAGATCATGGGCTACAGGCTCAAGATTCAATGCGTAATGAATGTCCATATGGAAACGGTAAGCAGCGAGAGCTTCATCCTTTGTCCAGTCTCTGAATTCCTGTATCAACAACAGCCCAGCGATTGAATAAAGCTCTTTGGTCGGTCTGCCCATAGTCGCATCGAAGTGTCCGCTGATGACATCGACCGGCATAAGTTCGAGGATGACGTGGCGAAAAACACCGGGCCAATCGTCGAGTAAACTTTTGCGTGTTTTTTCAGTCAGGACTCTGTCGTATGGGTCGAAAAACCGTGTTTGTCGTGGATTTACAATATTATGCATAATCGCTCCAAGTAATTGCTATATAAGAGCTTACATTATACATAGCCATATCCGCATGTCAACCTTAAAATTGCCGTAAATACCTGAATTTATAATAATTTATGAAGATTCTTTCCAGACAAACACTTTTGACGCAGGCATCAATCTTCCTGACAGGCAAGCAGAAAATATTTTTGCACGGATTGTGGTGATTTTAGCTCATGCATTGAGGCCGGACCGCCTAATGTCATCGGATCTTCACCGTTAGGATAGAAGTCATTGTCACTGCACGGAGAGATCTCCGGTTCCTTCACAGGTGTATCCTGCCACGAACTACTGGAACCAGAAAGGCTAAGAGGAGGTGTGATATATGTAGCTATTGGTTGACCTGTTCCCGGTTCTCTAAATTCTATTTGATACGTAATATCGAAAAAGCTGTCGATAGAAAAAGTGCCGCCATTTTCATGTGTTCTGACAATCGACATCTGACCAGAGGAAGGTTCTGGAATGGTTACAAACACATCAAAAAATGATTCGACCATGCCGCCATAATATGTAACCCTGATCGGGGCAATGCTTGTCAGGCTCAATGCTACCATCTCGACATCAACTATAGCAGACGTACCGCCTGACGGCAAATCGGCTCCATTTACGCGTTGAATCAACGTGTCAACAACGCCACCCGGTAGCGGCTTGCCTTTCAGTGCTATGATCCCATCAAAAGGGTCTGACCCGGGCCCGAAAAAGTCAGCCGGCAGCGGCGGATTTCCAGGTGGGCCGAACATAATCATCGCGTTCTCGGTAATATAGCAGTCTATCCCGGGACTGATGGAGCTTCCTTCGCCCTCTTCAGTGTACGTAATCTCCAAACGGGGCTCGTAGCCCTGTCCAGTGCCGTCTTCCTTGCTGGCGAGCTGGCACCAGCTATTCTGACTGCCTTCAAAATAGGAGTGGGCCTTCAATACGATACTGAGAATATCGTCCACATCGTCTTCCACTGCATCGAGTACGTCCCAGCAATCGCAACACTGTAGATTGTGATCCTTGTTCTCAACCACCGCATTGTCCGTGGAAACACTGGTCCAACTGGTGGGGGCGTTGCTGTAAGTGATGCCGCCTTCGCTCCACGAATCGTCTGACAGATAGTGAGAGCCTACAACAAGCGGGGGGTTTGGACCGGAACCCGTGCTGCCGATATACAGCTTGGCACTGATGATCGGAACACCACTGGGAATACTGCTCAGATCGAACTTGAGATAGCTGCGGGTAATTATCGGCGGCGAGTTGGAGTATGCATCCCCGACGAGTAAATTACCGGAACTGCCGTAATTCAAACCGGGATTAGCGCTACTCACATACGCATCATCCGTCGGGGACAGCGTCACAGTAGTAGCCCAAACAAATGTCGGTGCACACAAAATCGCACCGACAAACAACAAAAACAAACTAGCCTTTTTCATAATCTGCCCTCCTAAAAAAACACCGTAAAAAACCGTTCACGATTCTCTTCACCACACATATACGTAAAAACTCCAACAAAATAAAGCCTTTTCGCAAGACGCTCAATTCGCCCAACTCCCGTTCTCACAATGAGTTAAGCAAAGGAAACCCTGCGAGTCCCGTCTTCACAGTAACTCGCAGGGCTTATTACATCACAAAAACATTCTCCTTATGCCAAAGACAATCACGGCAATGGCGTACAAGGAACAGGACAGGTAGGAGCACCCTGAAAGGCCACAAATAAAGCCATTACATCACCAGAGAACGTCAGTAGTCCATCCATGTTCCAATCGCTGCGTCCAGTGAGGGCCTCAGGCGTTCCAGGATTTTGGAAGTCACCATACGCCATCATTACGTCACCGGAAAAGGTGACAAGGCAGTCGCCATTGACATCACCTTGTCTCCAGCAGTCACCACACCAATTCGCAGGTTGACCCCAGCCACACCATACTGCAAACTCCGCCTGAGTGCCGACGAAGCACGTGGCCGGTTCTTCTTCTGGCGTTATCAACTCAAAGCTCATGTTCACTGGCGGCTGAACTGGTGTCGGACATTGCCACGGAACCTTGTACCAGTTGCCATAGTCCCAGCAATTCGGAGTCGGTGGTGTCATATCCACAATCTGCCCGCTACAGGCCTGTTTCAGACACGCATCCGGACTGGTGTGCCAACCCCAGAATCTTCCGTCCGCTGCGTCCGGAGAAGGCATGTGACCGGTGTAAATCATATCGCAGTCATCGGCGCCGGCGATTGGCTCCCAAGTGGCGCCAACTACAGCCACAATGTCAAGCCAGTACCCAAAACATTCTTCCTCACAAAACGCGCCAATCTGAGCGGGTACTGTCCCGCTACGCGGATCAACTTCCTGGCAGATCAGACAGCACTGACTCAAATCAACCTTATACCCATAAACGTTATGATCATGGCAGTCCCAATATCCCATCGGCATAATCTCCACCGCATAGGCAGGGGCGAAATACAGCCCCAGGGCTGTCGGATGCACACTGCCGGCCATAATATCGGGTGGACACGCAAGATTCGTGCCATCGATACCTTGGGTATGATGGAAGCTGATAATCCAGCCGTCAACGACCCACGGTTCGATCGGGTTGATAAACGGCTCGTACCGATCATCGAAATAGCTGCCCCACCAGCGGACTTTCTTAATCACACGACCATCGGAAACAAAATCATCCGCAACCACCTTGTTCACCTCCGGCACTGTCGTGCTATCCTTCGAAGTGATCGCAAAGGCCATATCGCTGTAGCGTTCTGGGTCACCTGGCCACATGATAGATAACCAAGGCGAACTGTCCGTGCGTTGCGCCGCCGGTGCGTGCCCCATGGGCGGCGCCGGGCCGCGGCGAGCTTCCTGCCAACGCCATATTGCCGCATTAACGGGATTATTAGATTTTGCCATCACATCCAGCCAGTACCACTCACCTTCTATCTGTGGATACGGATCCGGCAGATCAACCTTGTAGGAGTAGATTGTTTCTCCCATATTATTGACCATACCGGTATCTGTCTGGTTGCACATATTGAACGGAACATCCCATCCCCAAACTTCCGGTTCCAATGGCAGGTGCCACGGAAGCGGCTGCAAGCCGCATCTGTGCAGACTCAGATGGAAGAAGGCAATCCCGCCTTTCGGATCATTGTTTTCATAATTGCCCCACCAATGCAGATCGGTAATATCACCGCCCTGGCACATGAAATCGTCCGCACACTTGACCCAGCCGTAATAACCGCTGTCATCCCCGTAGTCGTGGCTATGTAGCCCGGAAAGCTGAGGATCGGGCAGTTGCTCCCATTTGATGATCTCCGTTTCTTCGTGTATCCAGATATTCGATTGCTCATCGAAACCCTGTTCCGGACCATGCGGCCGTTGAATCCACTTGGTGTATTCTTCTTCCGGTTCTTCCATTATCTCCACACGGTAGTCCTCGATTTCGCCATCGCTGGCCTGACCGCTATATCCAAGGATACCCGCAATTGGATATGTTGTATAACGGAAGCGAGCATACGTAGGCCCGACAACAGAACCAGCCGGTGCAGTGATCGTCAGGTTGTTCATTCCACCTGCTACAGGCTGATCCACAAGTACGTACTCGCCTGCGTCGTCCCAGTCAAAATCAGCATTATAGTCAATCCAGACGTTCAGATATCCGCCCGGACCACCAGCCGGTGACACAAGTACATCAACAGGTTCGCCTACTCCTGCTGTTAATCCACCGTTTACAAAAATGACGCCATCTTCATCGTCCGCTGCCAGCGGATTGTTATCATCACCATCAGCAGGCAACGTAGGCTGGCCGTCCATCTCTATATCCTCAAGTTGACCAAGGTAATTAACGCCATCTGCCACATGACGGGCGCCGTTCGGCAGTTTGGTCGGATACAGTGTCGGCCCACCTGCGGTATTCTGTTCAGGAGCATCTCCAAAATCCAGATCATCTTCTTCATATCCACCGGTAATCACAAACGCAAGGTCATATATCTCCTGGGTATCGGGAGTTGCCATAAAAATCGGCATCCAACCCATACCGAAATCATACATGGCAGGAGACTTATGTGCTGATGTTGCCTGTTTCCAGCCAACTGATGGAGGCGGCGGCCAAAACAGATTGGCCTTTATAACCAGCCAGTACGTTGTATCTCGTTGTTGGATCATCGGTTCCAATAAATCCGTGATATTTACCTGATAGACGTCATAATGATCAGGAAATGGAAAGGGCGGGATGGCCAAAGGAGGTGGACTTGGGCATAGCCAACCCTGAGCACCCCCGCCGTAAAGCCTGGTTACGATTTTGCCTCCGGAGAATGCCCATCTTATAGCTCCCGGCATTCCCCCCGCATCATCCCTGATAGTGATATCCCACATAGTGGGATCGTTAAGTGGGAATTCCATATCCTCCTTAAAGGAAACCCAGAAATGAATATCCGTGATCGGGCCGGTTTCACTGCAAACAAAATCGTCTGCAAGCCACTGACAACAGAGACACACATCCCATCCGCCATCGATCATGGGCAACTGCGGATAGTGCATCTTGTGCGAATCTCCTTGGTTCCAGTCGGCCTGAACCAACGGCGCTACGCCGAACAATAATGTCAGCGCACAAACCAAAAACATCAATAAACTACTTCTTTTCATAACTTGTCCTCCTGAAAAAAATATGCTAAAAAACGGCAAAAAACTGTCTCCAAACCTCATTCACGATACGTATATGAAAAACTGCGCCAAACTACGTTAATCCACTAAAAACATCGTCAATGGCACAGACAGATTCCACACCTTCCGCCAAATTTTTGACAAATACCGATGCCCACATCCAGAAACTGCGACAAAATGAAACCTTTTCACAACCATCACTTTTTCTAATTATCGAGAATTCCCTTCCACACAGCCTCACCCACAAGACACACAACTCGCGCAAACCCCCATCTCGAAAAGACTTAGACAAAAAACCCTTCCTTGAAAAATGATCCTGACTCCTCTCTGAGAAACCTTTGCTAACTGGCGTCTATCCACAAAATGACAGTATGATTATATAAAAAAAACTTGCAGCCGTCAACAATTATTGGACTACTTTTTTAAGTTTTTTTTCGTCCTCACGCTTGTTACCCCCCAGACTCACGCTTATGACCTCTCGTTCTTCCCCGGCCACCAGCTTTTTACCTTTTTCACCCCCCTGTACACCAAATATAATATATGCTTACAACAATTGGATATTTGTAATCTATTGCAACTTAAAGAGTTATGGAAGCCAGAAGCCATTGTGCATGGTTGGATACCAAAACTCCTATACACACTTGGGTACAATCTGACGATACCGCTCCAGCAGTTCCACCAGCAATCGCATATCCTCTGGCAGCGGCGCCTCAAAGTGCATCTCCTTCCCGCTGATCGGATGGTGAATATACAGCTCCGCCGCATGCAACGCCTGCCGGCCGATTACAAAATCGTCCGGTCCAAACCGGCCACCAGCCTCATCCTCCTGTGGCAACGCCTCCCCGCCGGCCAATTGCTCCAGCGTCATCATCTTGCCCCCGTACACCGTATCGGCCACGATCGGATGTTTGATCGCACTGAGATGTACACGCAACTGATGTGTTCGACCCGTCTTGGGCATAAGTTTCACCGATGCGTAACCTCGATATTGTTTTTCCAACTGGTACGCCGTTACCGCTTCTTTGCCGCCGTCCATCCGGACCGCATATTTCTCACGCACACGCCAATGCCGACCCAACGGCAGCGATATCACATCCGCGTCCAACTCGATTGTCCCATGAACCAACGCCACATACACCTTACGAGTCTGACGATGTTCGAACTGATATGCCAGCCGCCAATGAGCCGTATCGCTCTTGGCTGTTATTATCACGCCTGTCGTATTACGGTCCAGACGATGCACAATACCGGGCCGAAAATCACCGTTCACCTTCGAGAGAGAATTACTGTAACGAACCAACCCATTAACCAGTGTACCGCCCTTATTGCCTCGCGCAGGATGCACAAGCAAATTCGCCTGCTTGTTCAGCACCAGAATATGCTCATCTTCGTAGATAATCTCAAGGGGAATATCTTCCGGAGGAATCTCGTTTGTCGCAAGTGGCGGCAGAATCAGATCGACCCGGTCCCTCAGGCAAAGCTGATAACTGCACTTGATCGGCTGATCGTTTACCGTCACCGCTTCCTCACGGATCAAGCGTTGGATCAACGCGCGCGAAAAATTCGGAAAACGGCCGCTAAGATATTTATCGATCCGCCGGTTCTCCGGCAACCGTTTTATGGTCAGACTCTCATGCTGCGCCCCATCTTCGTCCTCGATGGACTGATCTTCCTGGTCAATGCTGGTATCCTGCTCTGTCACAAAAAATCAAAGCTCTCACCTGTAGTGCGGGTTAGCCCAAATAGACATAGTGCTGCTTGTGTATTGGCAAATACCGGTCATTCTGCCTTCGGCGCTTCGATTACCTCGCCCTCGGTTGCCTCCGGTTCCGTTGGTGCCACTGCTTCCGGTTCCGTTGGTATCACTGCTTCCGGTTCCGTTGGTGTCACTGCTCCCGGTTCCGTTGGCGTCACTGCTTCCGGTTCCGTTGGTGTCACTGCTCCCGGTTCCGTTGGCGTCACTGCTCCCGGTTCCGTCCCCACCTCGGCCGCCGGCCCATTTTCCGAACCACCGCCAAATTCCAATTCTGGAATCTCTTCTATCGGCGCCGCGGGAAATTCTATAGTACAGACAACCTCATCGAGCACCCTCAGCCGTTTTTGAGCCTGCATCGGATAAACCGTACCTGCCAACAGACCTTCCTCCTCGGATATTATACCTTCATAAATCTTCTTGGCCTTGTCTTGTTCTCCCCGTTCCTCAGCCAGCAGACCCAGACCGAAACTCGCCATACCCACCGCCGTCGCACAGCCCGGATATTGCAGTTTAACTTGCTCATAAAGCTTTTCTGCTTCCCGGCACAACTGCTCCTTATCCGTAGGACTCATCGGACTGCTTGAAAAAAGCAGTTCTGTACGCATGACTTCCGCCTGTTGCAGCATCGCCATCATCCCCACCGGGCTACCTGCGCCGGCTTGCGACAATTCCCGCAACGGCCCCACCAGCTTTTCAGTGTCATACAACCGCCCGCCTATTGACGCATCCCCCATCCGCGCATCTTCCACCGCCGTCCTTTGCATCATGTCCGAATTGACCATCAGGCTCTGCAATTGGCCGGCCTGTCTATTTCTTGCCGTCGCCTTGGCGCCCCACATCCAATGCCCCCCCACCAACACTGCAAGTGCAATCATGACTACGCCGATTATACGACTGCCGTGTTCACGCAGATACGTCGGAAGCCCAACAATCCATTCTGCAAACTCATTTTCTTTAAGTTTATGTCGTTCTTGTGATTTCATCTTATTTCCCTTTTTATGGTAGCATCTTTTCTGTCAAACATTCCGAGTAAACTTTCGCAGTTTTTTGAGCCCAATTTTCATTCAAGAGGGCCTGTTACGCAAAAAAGTATTTTTATACAACTTCGACAATTGGTCCGCTGGTAACTAAAATTATGGGTTTTGCATCCAAAAGGCCCTTTTTTATCTTTGCGTATAAAGAACAAACAAGAAAAAGTGCGAAATCGCACTCCGATACACATCGCCCAATTATATCTGTATAATGCACCATAATCGTCTATTCCTCCGGATAAGTCAAGTTCTTTGTCGAAAAATAATTGACCCGGAAGGTGACCTTACCCGGAAAAAACACTGGACTTCGAAGCACCAAATAAGGTAGTTTATGGATCGACCGTTTTGAGTTGACAAACACACGTAACTGCTTTATAGATACTTAGTTATAAAATATATGCCGAGTACCGCCGAATTGTCGTTTTTCAGGTAATACACATGACGAACAGAACTTTAACGCCGGTATTAGGAATCAGCGGTTTCAAAGGATCCGGCAAAACAACGCTGATCGAAACACTGCTCAGGGACCTGGTTGAACGGAGCATGACCGTCGCGGTCATCAAACATCAACGAGAGCCTGTACATTTCGATCAGCCGCAAACTGACACATATCGTTTTTACCAGGCCGGAGCTTCTGTTCTCGGCTACGACGGCCGCTCGGTCTTCACCCGAACGCATCTGCCTCCCGACACTCACGCCACGCAGGCGGACTCCAACGAGCGGACGCAGCGGAAATTCTCACTCGAACAGGCGATACAAAGGCTCGGACCAGGCTACGACCTGATCATGGTCGAAGGTTTCAAACGTAGCGACATCGACAAAATCTGGCTCCTGCGCCACGGCGAACAGCAGCCCGATCCGGCTATAACCAATGTCATCGAAGTCCTTGCATGGCACGACGACCGACCACAAAAAGCGATGACCACATTAAAAAAATGGCTCAAAGAAAAATACGATATGAACTTGTAGCTCACATCACACCCAGACACTCTCATTGGCCGGGCACCATGCCACACTTACGCGGGCATGGCAATAGCTCAAACAGACTGCCGTATGCCTTCTTACTATTTATCAAATGCTTCGTCAAAAACTATATTAGACGGAGCAAAATCGCAATCCCTTACGAACTCGCACGCCTCCTTAGCCCCATGTTCGCGCTCCATGCCGCAATCTTCCCATTCCACCGAAAGAGGGCCGGTATAACCAATGTGATTAAACGTTCTGATGATCTCTTCAAAATTGACGCCGCCGTGACCCAGAGAACGAAAATCCCAGCCACGCTGCTGAGCACCGAAGTTCAGATGCGATGCCAATATCCCTGTATAACCATCGATTTGCAGGGCCGCGTCTTTCATGTGAACATGATATATGCGATCCGAAAACTCGTTAAGAAAGCGAACCGGATCGACCAACTGCCAGTGCAGATGGCTCGGATCGAAGTTAAAACCGAAAGCCTCACGATTACCGATAGCTTCCAGCGCACGTTTGGCAGTGACAATATCGAAGGCTATCTCTGTTGGGTGAACTTCCAAAGCAAATTTCACACCGCACTCGTCGAACACATCCAGTATCGGGTTCCACATCTTGGCAAAGTACTTAAAGCCTTCCTCGATCATTTCGTTGCTGGCCGGCGGAAAACTGTAGATCATATGCCAAATGCTCGAACCGGTAAATCCGTTCACCACCTTGACGCCCATGTTCTTAGCCGCCTTAGCTGTGTTTTTCATCGTCTCCACCGCCCACTTCCGTTTCTTCTCGGCATTGCCCGCGCAATCAGCCGGAGCAAACCCATCCGATCTGGCATCGTTATTCAAATCGCAGACCAACTGACCCGCCAGATGATGGCTGATCGAATAAACCCCAAGGTTGTTCTTTTTCAGAATGCCGAGCTGTTTCTTACAATAGCTCGGATCCTTCGCCGCCTTATCCACCTCCATATGATCGCCCCAACAGGCAAGTTCCAATCCATCATAGCCCCATGCAGCAGCCTTTGGAGCCAACTCTTCCAGGGGCAAATCAGCCCACTGTCCCGTAAAAAGTGTTACCGGTCTAGCCATTTAATATTCTCCTTAATCTGTATCTACTCATCTACTCATTCACAAACTCCATCCATCGCGATACGCCGGCCGAATATATTTATCTGCCTCCGGCGCATTCGTAGCTTTCATGTTAGGTCCGTCCCACTCCAGTTTCTTACCCGTTCGCAGCGCAACATTACCCAATAATACCACTTCCGTCAACAGCCCGGCATAATCAAAATTACTGCAGGCTTTTCCGCCGCTCTTGCAGGCATCGATCCAATCGCGGTGATGTCCTTCAGTTCGGGCAATCGTCTTAGCCGGTCGTTTGTATGCCTTCATTTTAGTTTCCGGTATTATTCGCGGCGGCCCGCCCCAACCTTCGCATTTTATCACACCGTCATCGCCTACGAAATAGATGCCGTTCCCGCCCATTTCCCGGCCTTGTTCCAGTTCCCTCGGCCGCGGCGGCATCATACCGCCGTCGTACCACGCCATCGTAACCGCCGGCTGAGCACCACGAGCCGCGAACTTATAATAATAGACCGCCGCTTCCGGCACCGTTTCATTGTTGAGTCTTGTCGAGCATGCCTCCACGCTTTCAGGATGACCCAGATCAAGCGCCCAGAACGCCGGATCGGTATTATGACAGGCCATATCGCCTATCGCACCTGTCCCGAAGTCCCACCATCCACGCCACCGGTACGGCGCATAAGCAATATGATACGGCCGATACGGTGCGGGTCCCAGCCAACGATCCCAGTCCAGTCCGGCGGGGACCGCCGGGGTATCATCGGGTCTGCCATTCCCTTTATACCATCCTTCACCACCGACGCCGGTCCAGGCGTGTATTTCACGTATCGGCCCGATCGCCCCATCGCGAATCCACTCGACCGTCAGGCGAATCCCTTCATCCGAATGACCCTGATTACCCATTTGCGTAACGACCCCTGCTTTGCGAGCCGCCTCAGTAACCATACGCACTTCGTAGATCGAATGAGCCAGCGGCTTTTCACAGTACACATGCTTCTTTTTCTTGATCGCACCCATACACGCTACTGCATGAACATGGTCTGGCGTAGCCACCAGCACTGCGTCAATATTTTTTTCTTCCTTTTCCAGCATTTCGTAAAAATCGATATATGTCGTGCAACCCTTGTAACTTCCACTTGCCGTCTGTTGACCGTAGTGTTCCTGCACAATCTTAGTAGCCGGCTTAAGCCCGGCTGTACCACTGTAGTAGAACTGGCTGTAATCACTTTCCTCGTTGACATCGCAAAGGGCCACCACCTGTACATCCGGCAGTCTCAGAAGATTCTTGATATTGGTTATCCCCTGACCGCCCGTGCCGATAATAGCCACGTTAATTCGCCCACTTGGCCCAGTATCGTTCGGACCTCCAAGCACCGACCGCGGAACAATCGTAAACGCCGCCGCTGTCGCGGCAGTACCAATAAAATCACGTCGGGTAATGCTTCGCCCCTGCTGCTTAGATTTATCTTGTGAAATTTCCATTTTCTGCCATCTCCTTAAAGTCAACTTCCGCGTTTTTTTTAACCCAATTTCCATTCAACAGAAACATCACGACTACTCGTGCCTTCTTCCTCTTCCTCCCCCCTCGTGCCTATTGCCTATTGCTTTATTTTTTCATCTTAGTCCATTTTTGTTTGCTCTTGGTGCTGGCCAGAACAGTATCCAAAAACAGCATCCCGCGCAGTCCGTCCTTTACACTCGGAAAATCCAGAGCCAGAGGGTCCACCTTGCTGCGCGTCAGCTTGGCACGAATGGTATCGGCGAAGTTGCAATAGATATTGGCCATCGCCTCGAAAAACGCCTCCGGATGACCGAACGGCAGCCGCGTAGCACGGGCCGCCGCCGCGCTTTTCGCACCGACATAATCATTACCGCGCCGCCACACCTGCACCGGACCATTCGGTTCCTTAACGTACAGATAGTTCGGATGTTCCTGATGCCATTCCAGACCCTTTTCTTCACCATACACCCAGATCGCCAGACCGTTCTCCTCACCGATGGAAATCTGACTCGAATGCAGCACACCCTTGGCACCGTTATTGTAGCGGATCAGACAGTTGCCGTCATCTTCCAGTTTACGCCCTTTGACAAACGTGGTCAGGTCCGCACAGAGGTGCGTCATCTTCAACCCTGTGACATACTCAGCCATATTTTCCGCGTGTGTCCCGATATCACCTACGCACCCTGAAGCGCCGCTTTGTTTCGGATCGGTCCGCCACGCCGCCTGTTGCTGACCGGTCTTCTCTAAAAACGTGGAGAGCCAACCCTGCGGATACTGCACCACAATCTTGCGAATCTTGCCCAGATCGCCCTGGCGAACCATATCGCGGGCCAGCTTAACCATCGGATACCCCGTATAGTTATGCATCAGTCCGAACACCTTACCCGTCTGACTAACGAGTTTTACCAGGTCTCGTGCCTCTTGGACATTGAACGTCATCGGTTTCTCGCACATAACATGGAACCCGGCTTCCAGAAAGTCGCGAGCCATCCGAAAATGCCAGTTATTCGGCGTTGTGATCGTAACAAAATCGACCCTTTCATCCGGCCCCAGTTTACTTTCACTTTCGACCATCTCCTCATAAGTACGATATACCCGTTTGTCATCGAGGCACAGTTCTTTGCCCATCTGTTTCGACTTACGCGGATTTATATCGAACGCCCCAGCCACCAGTTCGATACCACCGTCCATACGAGCTGCCTTACGGTGCACATTCCCAATAAACGCCCCCGGACCGCCGCCAACCATACCCATTCTCAGTTTTCGATTAAGATTCATGCTTGTCACCTTTCGCTATCCTTGAAAATATCAATGTTTTACGAAAAAAGAGCACACTACCAACGTCTTTTAACCCCAGAAATAGATTTTTGCAAGCGAATTTTGAGTTTTCTCAATAAATTCCACCCCACCCACTCAGAAAAAAAATGAGGTTGACGCCAACACAAAAAACAGATATACTCGCAACAACCAAATTTCCCCGTTTCCTTAATTAATCATCGAACGCATAGCAACAATCAAATAAACAGACCAGCCTTAACCACCCTCGCCACCGCCGAGACTAAAACTACCACGGTAACCACCTGACTATATTTGGCTCATAGATATTTATACCCCAGACATTATACCACGCGGCCCAAAAAGAAATAATCGCGGCCAGCACAAAAATATAGACTGCGAATTGTCTGCAATAGATCGCCACCACTATCCCCGCCGCCGCTTTGCCGATACCGCCAACCAACGGCCCGATTACTGGCCCAAGCAACCGGGACACCAACCGTATTGCGGGATGTACCTCGTCTGGCGCCGATTCTTGCGTCATGAAGTACACGGTACTGGCCACATCGCAGAACACCGCGACCACAAACGCCACGATAAACCAGCGATAAGCCCGCCAGAACCCGCGACAATTATCACGAAACTTCTCGATTATTCTATTCATCCATTCATCCACTCGCGGCGCTGAATTTGCTAATAGGGCTCAACTGTATCTTTCGGAATTCAACTTCTGATCCTTCCGCCTGCAGAGCAATTTGCCCTTTTTTCGCGGTACAACCAAACCCATGATTAACAAGATCGCCATTAACCCATACCATAATGGAGTCACCAAGGCATTCTATAATCATAGTATTCCATTCGCCGGCTGGTTTTTCGGAGTCATCTGTCAGATTGGGAATTCGACGCAGTTTTCCTTCCGTCGTACCCCAATTCTCCTTAGCCCCGCGTCGGCTTTCCATATCGGGTACACTGATATCTTCGACAATGCACCAAAAGTCGCCGGCATCCTTGTGGGACATTTGTGCTTCGATGGATTTAGGAAACATGCCATACAGGGCACGTCCGGTTGAGCAGTGGACAAGAACCCCGCAGTTTCCAGGCTGCCCGGCAAAACGATATTCAACCTCAAGCCGATAGTTCTCATAGACCGCATTGGTAATGAGATGTCCGCCGGGACTACCCAGGCTCACGAGCAACCCATCACGAACAATGAACGGACTTTTCACACTTGGATCGTTATCCATTTTAGGAACATCGACATGCCATCCACTCAAGTCCTTGCCATTAAAAAGACTTTGTTGAGGCAAAGGTTCGCACGACGCCACAGCCAATGCCACGACACATACAACGATCAGCTTTTTCATTATGTTATCCCTTTCCGTTAGTTACTTTCTTTCCGTTAGGTTAGTTAGTTAGCTACTCAACTGTTCTCAAACAAGAGCATTATACATTGCTTGCCAAACCCGTCAACACAGAACCGAACCAACCACCACTGCCGCCATAACCACTTATTCACAAAGCGATTATGCCGCGCACACCACCTTATTTCCCCGATCCTTGCCGGTATTTCCCCAGCCCATCAAGTGCCCTGCGTGCGGCTTCGTATTGCGGATCGATTGAAAGGACGATGTTGTATTCTCTTTCCGCTTCATCGAATCGTCCTTGTTTCTGCAGGCATATACCCAGATTAAGATGTGTCACAGCATTGTCTACGCCGATTTTCAGCGACTCAATATACTTTGCCTCGGCCTCTTCAAGCCTCTCTAATCCCAAAAGGGCATTGCCGAGGTTACTCAGCGTTTTGGCATCATTAGGCCGTATCTCCAAAGACATTTTGTAACGCTCGACCGCATCGGTCAATCTGCCGCTGATCGCAAGGACATTACCGAGGTTACAATGTGACGATGGATTATCGGGTTCCAGTTCGACAGCCTTCGAATAACACTCGATCGCGTCGTCTATCTTGCCCGTCTTAAAAAAGCAGTCGCCCAAATTGCCGTATGCCTCTGCATAGTCTGGATCGAAATGCTTTGCCAAATTAAATTGTTGAATTGCCTCATCAACCTCACCCTGTATTTTCAGCACTTCGCCCAGATTGTTATGTGCCACCGCATAGTCCGGCT
Organism: uncultured Pirellulales bacterium; assembly: GCA_964537505.1. Lineage (GTDB taxonomy): Bacteria > Planctomycetota > Phycisphaerae > Sedimentisphaerales > SM23-30 > DAINBT01. Next base: position 40,857 of record CAZICK010000012.1, on the reverse strand, counting down.
TGGATTGTAGTGCCTTATAATAGTGACCGACCGCCTCCCCGAGCCTGCCCTGCTCTCTAAGCGCATTGGCAAGGTTGTTATGTATTCTTTCGTCTTTGGCCCTGCCCTCCAGTGCTTTATAGTAGCTGCCGATTGCCTCGTCAAGCCTGCCCTGCGATTTGAGTGCATCGCCCAATCCGCTGTACACCGAAAAATTATCCTCGGTCACGTCAATCGCGTGTTCACAAAGCCTTACGCTGTTTCGCCAGTAAAGAACTTGAAAGCGAGTGCATATTAGCGAAGCCGACAAAGCTATCGTTACTAACGCGCCAAGAATAATCCTTCGATACCGCCACTTTGACAAAATATCGTTAAGTCCCGACCCTATGATAATAAACAGCCCCGTAAAAGGTATATAGCTATAGCGATCTGCCAGGGCCTGGTCTCCCACCTGAACCAGCCCGATAACAGGCACAAGAGTCCCAAGATACCACAGCCACCCGGTCAGCAGATACCCGTACTTTCGAGCATACCTTATCACAAAAATGGTTATACTTAGCAGGAGCGCCCCTGCGATCACAGCCTGCCAAATCGCCACCTTCTCTCCCGCATGGGGATAGAAAACTGCCAATCGGCTCGGCCAGATCATTTTCTCGATATATTGCACATAAGCGATAGAAGCATTGGCGATACGCGCCGTCACAGAAAGTGCCTCGATTGCCCTGACCGTCCCGCTTTCGCTCTGCACCACAAAAGTAATCCAACTTGAGATTACCGAAAGCAAAAACAAAGGTATTTTCTCTATGACCAGATAAAACACCTTCTCCCTGCCAAAACGACGCAAAGGCCAGTAGTCCAAAAGCAGCAGTACGAATGGTAAAGTCACGACCATCGGCTTGGCCATAAGCCCCAAAACGAACAAAAAAAACATCAGCGCATATTTCGCGAACTTAGGTTGCTCCACATAATAAACATACGCCCACATTGTCAGCATCCAGAAAAAACCGCTCAGTACATCCTTGCGCTCAGCGATCCATGCCACGGACTCGACATGCATCGGATGCAGCCCGAAAGCCGCCGCCACAAAACCGCTGAAAAACACCTTACCGCTCATCTTGCGTAAAACCGTAAACAGCACTAAAGTGCTCGCTATATGAAAAAACAGGTTGGTCAAATGATGACGGTAAGGATTCGGACCGAACAACTCACAATCCACTATATGACTCAGCCACGTTAAAGGATGCCAGTTGCTGGCATAGCCCGAAGTAAAAGCCCACCTGATATTTTCCCCAGACAGCCCGCTCAGAACATGTTTATTTTGGGTCACATAGACCTGGTCATCGTAGTTAACAAACTCATTTCGCCGAACCTGCTCAAAAGCGATAAATACAACCAGGGCCAGCGACAGATAAATCACAAGAAGATGAGATATCTTCTGCGAATCTCCAGCCGATAAAGATAACCCATGCGACACTTGAACCTCAGACTTTAAAGAACTTCTATTCATAGCCGTACCACTAGCGCCCATTGCCTTCCTCCTACTGCCTTCAAATTGAACAACAGCATTATATATTGCCACCCCCGCCCGTCAATCACAGAACCGGCTAAAGTGCCACCCCCGCCATTTTCTCCGGTAGGGTGGACTCTTAGACCACCATCTTCCCCATCCTTCGCGGCAATTTCATAAATAAACCTTTCCAATAGAACCGTTTACGCTGACTGCGACGGTTCAGCCATTTTCGCGTCAGTCGCACGGTCTTTAAAACCGATTAAGCGACCGCATATTGCCGCTAACACCATAATATTGATAGTGTCCACGGAGCTTGGCTGCCAATGTCGGCCACCATTCCTTTGCCTTCTTGTGATTCCGTATCTTCCTAAGCCAGTCGTTCATCTCTTTGCATTTCTGACGAAACTTCTTCCGGCTCGTTTGGCGGCCCACTATGAATTTCCCCTTGCGACTTGGATATGCGGAGTTATTTTGCCAGACCGTACCATAGCTGGAAACGCGGCACCAATGAGAACACCAACGGCCTGTTGCGTCAGTTCTTCCCCAAAGGATTCCAGATCGATCGAGCAGTCTGCACTTGACAAGGCCGTTGAATTGTTGAATAATCGACCACGTAAATGTTTAAACTATCGGACCCCGACAGAGGTCTTCTGGAGCAAACCCAAGTGTTGCGTTTCAGATTGAATTTCGGGATCCTATAAAATTGTGCGAAAAATATTGTACGTTATCCTAAGACGCCTAATTTATTTTTCCAAGCAGTCTCAGCAGTCCATCAAGAATTGTTAATGGATGCGGGGGACAGCCTGGAATATAAAGATCAATAGGTATTATTGTGTCAGCACCATTATTAACCTGAGGGTGATCTACATATATACCACCGGAGATGGCACAGGCGCCAACGGCAATGACTATTTTAGGATCAGGGACAGCATCATAAGTTTTCTTCAGAGCAAGTTGCATATTCTCGGTAACAGGGCCTGTAATAAGCAAGCCATCGGCATGCCTCGGTGAAGCTACGAATTGAATGCCGAACCTGCCAAGATCAAAAACAACAGTGCTTAAAACATTTGTATCAGCTTCGCAGGCATTACAGCCACCGGCGGAGACCTGCCTCAACTTTAAGGACCGCCCAAAAAGAGCTTTTGTTTTTTTGTCCAAAGCATCAACCAATTTCATTTCAGGGCCGGAAAGAATTAGATCATTTTTTAACCTTCCAGCAAGGCGATATTCACGGCTAAATTTTATTGCTTCGGTTGGACAATCCTGGGCACATCGTGCACAGAACAGGCATCGTCCCAAATCGATTGTCAAAATACCATTTTCCTTTTTAAGAGCATCTGTGGGACATACGTCAATGCAAAGCTTACAATCAGTGGGGCATTTGGCAGGATTTACAGTCGGCCTGCCACAGAATCTTTCCGGAAGCTCAGGTTCGGTTTTCGGAAACAAGAGCGTTCTATGTCCCTGTTGTAATCGCGATATTAATGCTCTTATCATTTGGTCACCTTACAGATCAAAACCACAATAAGATAAATTGAAACTTTTGTTGCAAAGCGGGAAATCAGAAATCTGCTGTTCTCTCAAAGCCATGGCCAAACCAGTCCAATTGTGAAACGAAGGATCGACAATTTTATAATGGCTTATGTGCCCCTCAACATCAGTTATACCTACATGACAAATCTCACCACGCCATCCTTCAACCAGGCAAACCGCCAGCTTTTCAGGGGCAAGAGCACCAATTTCCGGCTTTTCTATTTTGCTTTCATGGAGCATCTCTATCTGATTCTGGATGAACGTTATTGACCTTTGTATTTCAAGCCATCTGACATAAGCCCTTGCGAAGACATCTCCCGTATGCCAGGTCGAAACTGGAATATGTGCAAACTGAAACGTTCCAAAAGGGAAATTGAACCTTGTATCACATTCAATTCCACACGCTCTTGCTGCTACTCCCACAAAACCTAATTTGCGGCACAATTCAGAGGAAACTGTTCCTGTCTTTTCAAATCTCGCCATCACCGAAGGGTTATTCCAAAGCAAGTTGACTGCCACTGTCACATCCTTTGCTGCTGCTCGGACAAGCTTTTCCAGTAGTTGCCATACCCTCTTGTTCTTCAGGTCAAATGCAACCCCTCCCGGTCTTATTAAACCCCGTCCGAATCTGTTACCACAGATTAATGCGGTCATATTCAGAAAATCCCCACGAATACGGCCACAAAAAGAATCTGTAGGAAGAAAACCCACATCTCCGGCAAGTGCTCCAAGGTCTCCCGTATGATTAGCCAGCCTTTCCAATTCCAACGCTATCGCACGTATAGTTTGTGCTCCGGGCGAAATGCTGCATTCGGCAAGAGATTCAAGGATGTGGCAATAGGCGGTGCTGTGTCCGACAGTTGTATCACCTGCTAAGGTCTCCATATAATGTAACGTTCTCTTATTGGGACCGCCAATCAAACTACGCTCAATGCCGCGATGCTGAAAACCGAGCGAAATTTCCAGATTGACCACGTTTTCGCCATAACATTGAAATCGAAAATGACCGGGCTCGATTATTCCGGCATGGACAGGGCCTACGGCAACTTCATGAATTTCGTCGCCGTCACTCTGAAAAAATTCCATAACAGATGGAAGTATTTTTTTGTTTTTCTCTCTTCCCCATATATCAGGGGCATCACGATAAGGCTGATGAAAACGCACAGGCTTAAGCCATGGATGTCCAACTGGCCTAATGGCCCACTGCTCGGCAATTTCACGCTCAAACAAATGTGCCTGCGGGCAATCAGTAGTAATTGATGGGTAACTATCGGTCACATCAGCAGATAATATATATAACTTCCCGGTGTCCTCACGGGCAAGAACAACATAAAGGCGTCCTTTATCAGTTTTCGAAAACACTGCAAACAAGGATGCAATACGACACCCTGATTCGACAGCACCGATGATGGTTGTCGTGAACTGGGCTATCGAAAGTTGCGGAATTCCCTGCAAATCTATCGCTTGCCCGTTATATACTGAAACTGACAATATGTTCTGCATCAACAAACTCCATTGCTTTGTCATTTTACACATACAATAGTCGCCACATCTATTCCTTCTATAATGTTTGCTGCTCGGCAAAGTATTTCATGTAAGCTCTTTGGCATCCAAAGGCCAAGTACCAACAGCACACCAAGCGAAAATACCACAATGCCTGTATCCACAATTGATGAGCGGCGAGGTTTAAAATCTAATACCGGCGGCGTGCCATACACTACACTGATTACGTGTTTCAATGCTGCCGCAAATATAATACAACTTCCTAAAAGAAAGACTACCAACACCCAGATTACATTTGTTGCTATAGCTGCTTTGACAATTAAAAGCTCACTCATAAACAATGCGAATGGGGCTATTCCAATAAGAGCCAAAAGACTGCCTAAAAGTCCACCGCCCCATAGAGGAGACAGCCGTAAAGCTCCCGTCATCCCTCGCATATCATAGCTTCCATATATTTGTCCAAGTCGGCCAGCACAAAAAAAACCTAACGATTTGCATATAGAGTGGTTTAGTGTATGGAATAAAGCTGCGAAAATTCCCAAAGACCCCATTCCCATACCAATTGCGATAATGCCAAGATGTTCTACACTGTGATATGCAAGCAGTCGCTTGAGGTCATGCTGTAAAAGTATAAAAGCTGCCGCAACTACAATTGAAAAAGTACCAAAAATGAGAAACAGATCTCGGCTAAGATTTTCATTGCCGGGCACTAATTTAATCAGTGAGGTGTATCGCATAATACAATAAAGTGCTGCATTGAGCATAAAGCCTGAGAATACCGCCGAAACAGGTGATGGGGCCTGACTATGTGCGTCCGGCAACCACGTGTGCATTGGAGAAAGGCCTGCCTTTGTGCCGTAACCAACAAAAATAAACAAAAATCCGATCTGTGCCAATTTAGGGTCTAACAGACCGGCATGCATTTGAAGTTGTGTCCAGAAAACTCCATTGCCGGAAATGCTTCCCTGGAATTTGTAAGTCGCAGCGGCAATGAAAAGCGTTCCCATAAAAGCGAATGCAATTCCCACCGAACATACTATAAGGTATTTCCACATCCCTTCAATCGAGGCTTTGCTTGCACGAGTACAGATAAGGAAGGCTGTTACAAGCGTTGTGGTTTCCATTCCAACCCACATCATGCCGAGATTGTTTGATACCAGGATCAGCGTCATTGCGGCAAGAGAAGCAAACCATAGTGTTCCATATCTCTTGGCTAATTTTAGTGTAAATATTCCTTCGTGAATTTCCTTGTCAAAGTAACGCATGCCGTAAAGCGAGCTCATGCAAAAAACAAGAGCCATAACAATCAGATGGTATGCTGACAGGGCATCCATATAAAACCATTCGCCACATGAAAAAATTGTGTTCCTCGAGAAAACCACTCCGGCAGTAACAACCTCCAGAATTCCAATCAATGCCATCACGAAACAAACAAAGTTCATAACATTTTTGGGAGAGCGCAATATCTGACAGATGCCACTTCCAACAACAGGCAACAGGAGAATAATCCATAGCAGAATTCCAGGATTCATCCGGCATTAACCTTTCAATCTATTCAATCTATCCACATCTGTATGTTCAAACTCACGGTTGATATGGTAAATTGCAATTCCCATAACAAAGACAGCCACAAACGCGTCCAGCAAAATACCAAGTTCTACCAGAACAGGCTGTATGGTTGCTATTGACGCACCAAATACATATATGCCGTTTTCCAGAACAAGGTAACCAAGAACCTGAGTCAATGCCTTCTTTCGGCTGACAATCAGGAACAAACCGCATGTTATGGTGAAAAATGCCACAGGGGCTACCAGAGAGGATGTGACTCCCATTGGTAATGACAGTTGCGAGCCAAGCCATATACAGACAACCAATACTAACGGCGATAGAACAAGTGATGTCCCGTAACCTACAAATGGTTCGACTTCATATTGAACATTCAAATCCCGCAGCGTTCGTATAAGTAGAAATGGAAATATAATGCCCTTAAGGCAAATGATAGCTGCTGAAAGCAATATCAAGTGAATAGTCGGTGTGCCGTCTTCCATCAAAATAGCCAGAATTCCTAATAATATCCCCTGCAGCGCAGTAACACGAATACATCTTCTTAGCCTGCTTGAACCAAGAAGCATGAAGTTTGTCAATATAACAAGTATAATAACGGTATCTACCAGGTTAGTCATAAAACTCACCGTAAGACCAGGATTAACGCTAATGTTGAAAGGGCGTTTGCGATAAAAAGTATCTGTGGCACATGCAAAAGTTTTAGCCTTGCCATAGAAGATTCAACAACTCCTACCAACACAGCCAATATGAATACTGCTGCGACAGCAGTGCTTATATCTATCCAGGCATTGCCGTTGTGTGGAACTAAGATTCCAACTAATACCGTACTAAGCAGCCACATTTTTATGGCTGCGGCATAAGTAATAAATCCAAGGTCTGCTCCGCTGTTATCAAGCACCATTACTTCGTGAATCATCGTCAGTTCCAGATGCGTGTTCGGGTCATCAACGGGCATTCGAGAATTTTCTGCCAGGAAAACAATAAAAACCGAAAAAGCTACAAGCAACTGTACCGGCCCAATATGACTCCACAATGCAGTATCGGCCCCTGCAAGCATTCCAGTAAGTGACAGCGAATGTGTCTGTTTGGAAATTGCAGCCAGACCAACCAGAAAGGCAGGCTCAGTAAGGGCTGAAAACATCACTTCTCTGCTTGCACCCATACCTTCAAAACTTGAGCCTGTATCCAGGGCGGTTAGTACTGTAAAAAAACGCATCAAACCAAAAAGATATGCAAACAAAATGACATCACCATCAAATGCGATTATTGCGGGCAACCCACCAGATGGCACTAATGCCGTTGCCGAAATAACAACCGCAAGACCGACTATAGGTCCAAGGCGAAAAACCCAGGAAGTCGTTTTGCTGTAAACCGCTCCCTTTCTAAAAAGTTTCCAGAGGTCGTAATAACTCTGCAGTAACGGCTGGCCGGTCCTGCCGGCAAAAAGGGCTTTTGTCCGGTTAATAATCCCAAATAAAAGCGGAGCAAGAACCAGCGTCAGGAGCGGATTAATTATTTTTTCAATGTGCATAGCTCACAATGCCTTCCAGATCAAAAGCATCAAAAGTGTCAGGGCAATATACAACACGTAGAGTTGAAGCCTGCCATGTTGAATCCATTCTAGTTTCGAAAGCATAAAGCTGATCCATTTGAATAGTGGCCGATAGAGGTATTTATTGCTTGTATCAGCAGTATCCGTTTGCAGAAAAGCCCGATCAGGGAAGATTCCTTTTGGCGGCAAATTTCTGCTGTCTGTTCGCAGAAAAAAACGGAACAAAGCTACCAATGGCTGGGCAAAAGATGAAGCGGTATATTGCATACGAGCAGTCGGGCGGGCATAACCACAGCCCCATGTCTCTGTTTGTTCAACGCCTCGTCCTGACAAAAGCCATTTTCGTAAAAGAGCAAGTCCGCAAATCAAAATCACTAATAACACTGATATAATAACAACATTGCTCAAAATGCTGCTTCCGGCATTTAGCTGGCCTTGTATTACCTCCTGCGGCAGTAATGTAACATTGCTGATGGCCGTCCCAAAAACTCTGATGATAAGGGGGGAAAAGACCCCCAGAAGTACGCATAAAATCGCCAGTGTTACCATTGGCAATAGCATAGCAATACTGACCTCATGGGCCTGCTGTGAATGTTTGCTTCGAGGCTGACCCAGAAATACAATTCCAAAAGCCTTCGTAAAACATGCAGCGGCAAGCCCGCCAATTAAAGCCAGTCCGCCTATAACACCTAAGACCGGGATAATGTTTACTAACCCATGGCTTATGCCATCCTTAAGGACTCCGAGATATATCAAAAATTCGCTTGCGAACCCATTTAGTGGCGGCAAACCGGAAATCGCGATAGCGCCCACAAGAAACGTCACAGCGGTCCAGGGCATGCGTTTAATAAGTCCGCCTAAATGGTCTATCTCCAGAGTACCGCTGCTATGCAGAACGGCACCGGCGCCAAGAAATAGCAGCCCTTTGAAAATTGCGTGATTGATTATGTGAAAAAAACAGCCGGCAAACCCAAATACAGCAAGTGCCGGCAAACCAGTGCTTATGCCTAAAACTCCGATTCCCAGTCCCAACGCAATGATCCCTATATTTTCAACACTGTGATAAGCGAGCAGCCGTTTCAAATCGTGCTGGGCCAGGGCAAAAAGTACTCCCACAACTCCGGAACTGGCCCCTATCACTATCAATATCCATGCCCACCAAAGGGGAGGATGCCCCAAAAACGTTATCGCCCGAATCAGTCCGTATATGCCGATTTTTATCATAACCCCGCTCATTACAGCAGAAACATGACTTGGGGCCGCAGGATGAGCTTCCGGCAACCAAACGTGCAGCGGCATAAAACCTGCCTTGGTTCCAAACCCGACAACTGCCAGTACAAATAAAAAACTGGCTATCCCGCCGTCAATGACGCCGATTCTATCAAAATCCATTGAGCCATTTTGGCCTGTGAGTATGATAAAAAATACCAGAAGAAATACCATCCCAATATGCGTAGCAACAAGATATGTCCATCCGGCATCACGGGCCTCTTCTTTTTCATCATCAAAGATTATGAGAAAAAACGGAGCCAGTGACATTATCTCCCATGCCAAGAGGAAGAGTATGCCATTCTTGGCTACAACAACCAAAACCATACCCAACAAAAGCAAATCATAAAAAAACCATGCGAGTCCGAGATTTTTCTTTCCCCGGCAAGCCCAAAGATACCCAACACCATAGACGGCAGCGACTGCGGATAAACACAAAATTGGTATTAAAAAAACCGCTGATAGGGGATCTATCTGAATAAAAAACGAACCAAATGGTATGCTCCAGTTCAAACGAAATGACTCTGTAATACCATACAAAAGCACCTTAAACGCTGGAATAACAGCGGTAATACTGCCGGCGACAGCACCCATAGCACCAAAAAAAGATGCCAAACCTGCCCTTCGGCCACTGATAAGTGAAGCCAAACCACCAACGAAGATAATTACCAAGCCCCAGAGTAAAAGTGACATTTAACTTTTCCCTCCAGTCGCTAAAGGGGCTTGATTTTGTTTCAGACTGGATTCTATCCGGGCTATTTCAGAGAAAATCTCCTCCCGGCTGCCCTGCTTCTTAATGACACTTCTGAAACCGTTATCACGTAAGGCATAAGCTAATCTGGAAAGCAAATACAGATGTGTTTTGACAGTAGGGCTTATAAGAGTAAAAAGGCAGCTTACCGGTTCACCATCAAGAGAGTTAAAATCAATTGGTTTTTCAAGAAAACACAGTGAAACAATAGGTTCAGTTATATGTAAAACTATTGGATTACGGACATGTGGTATGGCTATTCCATCACCAATCGCGGTAGAAGCCATTGCCTCCCTCGCCAAAATCACCTGCAAAAGAAAGGCTCGGTCCACTTCCTCAGGCAGCCGCATAAAACCAACTACATTTTTAAGTGCAGATTCCTTATTTTCTCCTTCAATGCGGTAACAAATTCCACCCAACGTCAATGCCTCAAAGAGACTGTATGTGGAAACTAGGCCATTACCAGATTCCCGAAATAAGTCCACAGGAACATTAATTTTGCGGGATGTCGCCCATTCGAGCAATTCAGCTCGATTGAACCGGTAATGATCACCCACCTGATAGGCGGGCAATGAACCATTCTTTAACCATCTATAAATCGTTTTCTCATTTACCTTTAGCAGATTTGCTACATCTTTTACAGTAAGTTGCATAACCTTCACCTTATGGACATTTATATCTGTCAATAGGACATCTTGAGACATCTTATGCGAGAAGCCATGAATCGTCAAGGTTGTTTTGCTATAATTTCAATAAATTTGAAGCTTGCTGTAAGTGCTTATTTTACGTTGGTGGAATTGATGTAAGTGCTTATTTTTGCGTAACGATTATAACGATTAGGTAAGATAGGTAAGAAAAAAGTGCGAAATTTGGATGAATTCTGATGAAAAGTGATGTGGTTTGTACTATGTTTGCACTATGTTTGTATGTGGTTTGTACCCACTTTGTACTATGTTTGCACATAGTTTGGACTATGTTTGTGGTATGTTTTGATGAGTTTTGATGTTAAAATAGGTAAGATTCACCACTAAGTCGCTAAGATACGAAGGGCACTAAGATTTTAGAAGACACAAGAAGAGAGAGAGAGTTTTGTTGGGTAAATGGGCAGGGTAGGGAGGATGGGGGAGATGGGAAGGATGGGGAAAGTCAGAGGTCAGAAGTCAGAAGTCAGAAGGGAAGAGGGCGGACTTGGGGGGAGGGGTGAGGAGTTTAGAAGAGAGGGGAAAAATACTAAGGAGATCGGAGAATAAGATTGACGGAGGTCGGGAAATAGGCTAGAATAGAAACTCCGAGGTCTAAGAACCTTGGTGTTTGAGATTCAGGAAAGTATTAGCCCGGCGAGAGAGATTGACAGTTGGTTTCTGCACCGGGTTTTTTATTGCCCGAAGGGGCAGAAAGGCTGGTGGATGATGAATAGGAAAAGTACAATAGTATGGGTTTTGGTGTTGGTTTTGGCAACGGCAGGTGTTGCACAGGCGGATTTGATGGGGTATGTAGCGGGCGACTCGCAGGTTATTTCAGTCAACTTCACAACGCTGGAATCAGTCAATTTAGGGCCAAGCGGTGCACAAGGATTTCGCTCGCTCGATCTGTTGCCCAGCAATAACGACTTATACGTAACAACTAGTGGTGGTGGTATTTATGAAGTTGACACAGTATCGGGACTTGCGAACGAGGTAGTCAATACCGGGAACACTGGATTGGATAATATTTCATTTAATGCGAGCGGCCAACTTTTCGCAGCAGGAAACCTTGTCGGTGGCCTCGCTAGTATTAACTTAAACACTGGTGTATTAACGACCATCAATACTTCTCCGTGGTTTTATACCTCAGTGTCCGCTTTTGCTATTGATAGCACAAACACAGCAATAGCTTGGGACAGCAGCGCACAATGGTTATTTGAAGTTGATATGTCGGACGGTAATACAACATCACTTGGTTTTCTGTCAGGAAGCTTTGAAGCTTTTGATTTTGGGCCTGATGGCACGCTATATGCAATGGAACAATTTACTGCTACTACAGGTCATCTATACAGTATCGATATAAATACCTTATCCCGAAGTGATTATTTTGGTGAGTTTCAATATGAGAATGGTCTTGCAATCGTTCCCGAACCATGTACGCTATTTCTGTTAGGTTTGGGTGGTTTGGGGTTGTTGAGGAAACGTAGGGCATAGATGTTTTGTTATTGCCCAAATTGGTAGAAAGAAAGGCGGAATAATGAAAAACAAACTTCACAAATCATTTAGTACAGTTGTCTTAATCATTCTGATAGCCGTGGTGCTTTGCTTGCCGGAGGCTGCCCGGGCCGGTGCTATCGCATTGTGGGGTTACGATGGATACGGTCTAGTGAGCGATACGCCGACAGAATGTTACTTTACCGCTATTGCCGGCGGAGGGAGCCACAGTCTTGCCTTGATGGCCGACGGCTCTATCGTATCTTGGGGTTGGGACGGCTACGGCCAAGTCAGCGATACGCCGACGGCCAATGGCTTTACCGCCATCGCCGCCCGAAGTGACCACAGCCATGCCCTGACGGCTGACGGCTCTATTGTATCCTGGGGTGGAGGCAACTACGGCCAGGTCAGTGATACGCCGACCGAGAGTGGCTTTACCGTTATCGCTGCCGGAAGCGGCCACAGCCTCGCCCTGACGGCTGACGGCTCTATCGTATCCTGGGGTGGGGACGGCTTCGGCCAAATCAGCGATACGCCGGAAGGCAGTGGATTTATCGCTATCGCTGCCGGAAGCGACCACAGCCTCGCCCTAGGGGCCGACGGCTCCATCGTATCGTGGGGTTACGACGCCTACGACCAAGTCAGCAATACGCCGACAGAGAGCGGCTTTACCGCCATCGCTGCTGGATTCAACCACAGCCTTGCCCTAACGGCTGATGGCTCTATCGTATCGTGGGGCCTGGACCAGTACGGCCAAGTCAGCAATACGCCGACAGAGAGCGGATTTACCGCCATCGCTGGCGGAGTGAGCCACAGCCTTACCCTGAGGGCCGATGGCTCTATCATATCGTGGGGTAGTGACAGCAACGGCCAGGTCAGCGATACACCGGAAGGCAGTGGATTTATCGCTATTGCTGGCGGAAACCATCTTAGCCTTGCCTTAGCACCACAATCCTCACTGCTAAAGCCAAATGGTAATGAAACATTGAAAGAGGGCAGCCATTATGAAATTAAATGGGCAGGAGGTTTTTTGGGAAGTGAAGTGCTTATTGAGTATTCAGACAATAACGGTGCGGACTGGCATACCATTACAACCGTTCAGGATGCGAAATCTTATGATTGGCAGGTGCCAGGCCCTGCGGCTAAAGATTGTCTGGTGAGGATAACTGATACTGATCTACTCTGTCTAAACGACACAAGTGACAATACTTTTCTGATATATACTTGCGATAAAAACCTTGTGGGCGATATTAACGGGGATTGTCGGGTTGATTTGTTGGACTTTGCCTTGATAGCACAAAACTGGTTAACACACACTTACGCAATTTATTATTTGCCACTGAATTCTGTTTGTAATTGGACGACAGAGGGGCAATGGCAGTTTGGACAACCGACAGGTAATGGAGGCGCGGAACTCGGATACCCGGACCCCGGCAGTGGTTATACAGGCTCAAACGTTTATGGCGTGAACCTCAGCGGCGATTATACAAATGCTGTCGGTGGGCCATATTATTTAACCGCAGGGCCTTTTGACTGTAGCGGATTCGTGGATATGAAACTGAGATTCGCAAGATGGCTTAATACCGATTCCCCGCCTTACGTTCAAAGCAAGGTTCAGGTATCTAACAATGGAACTAGCTGGGATACGGTTTGGGAAAACACGGCGGAAGTTACTGACAGCAGTTGGCAAATAGTTGAATATGATGTAAGTGAGGTAGCGGATAACCAACCAACAGTCTATTTCAGATGGAGCTATAAAATTTTAGACAATAGAGCTTATCTATGTTCAGGCTGGAATATAGATGATATTGAGTTGTTAGGAAGGCCATAATCTATTCCGGCCCGGATGGAAGCATTATGCGGCGGTGCCCTTTTTCTTTGGCATTGCGGTTTTATTATGAAAAGGAAGGCAATGGAAAAATGAAATCTTATATGTTTCTGAGGCTTTGTGTTTTACTGGTTACATTGTCAACATTTGCGGAGGCTTACACGGAAAAGAACTTTGATGATGGGCAAACTCATAATATTGACTATGCCATTTCTGAGGATGTCGTGAATATAAGCTCTTATACAGAGGTAATATTAGAACAGGGTGGAACAATGGATTCCGAGGTTTATGTGTATGGCAGTAGTGCTTTTCACCTTTCAGGCGGGCAGATAATTGGCAAGTTTCACGGAATTTCGGCGTATGGGACCGGCGAAGTAGTGATTTCTGACGGTACCGTCGGGGGGTATGTTTACACCTATGATGATAGCCAAGCCACGGTTGAAGGCGGCGCGATAAATAATGTGTTCTGTGCCATGGGAAACAGTAATGTCACGGTCTCAGGTGGCGAAATGATGTTGTGGGTTTCCCAAAATAGCACTGCAAGTATTTCCGGTGGTAAGTTTAACCATGTGCAGTCTTTCCTGGATGGATATTTGGAAATGACTGGTGGAGAAGTTGATGAGACACTCAAGGTCTATGGCGACAGTACCGCAATCATTTCCGGCGGAAAGTTCAATGGCTTTATTTTATCCGCCAGCGAAATCTTCTTTGAAGGTGTGAATTTCATGGTCAATGGAAATCCTGTTGAATATGGAGCCTCTCTAAGAGACTATGCAATTCCGACATCTTATGATGGCGGTACTTGGCTTGGCGGAATTATTTCAGGCACATTGGCAAATGGTGGCGTGCTGAATAATCAGTTCTACATAGCTGAATATGACGCAGATATAGTATGTATTCCCGAACCCTGCACGCTGTCCCTGTTGGGCTTGGGCGGATTGGGGTTATTAAGAAAACGTAGAATGTCAAAGTAATATGTTGCCCGGATGGGCGGAAAGGATGATGGAAAATGAAAAAGAGAATTGCTTTTTTTGTTTTAGTGTTGGGAGTGATAATTTTGCCGGTATCAGCACAGGTGATTTACTTCAATGATTTTGAAAACCTGCTTGATCCGCTAGATGAGTGGTCCAATGTTCCTGAGAATGATATTATCTTGGATGGTAACGTAACACCAGGAACGCCACAACACTCCCTGGATAGGTTTCTCGGACAGTTTAGCGGTAGTGAAACAACGAGTCTAACACTTAATAACCTACCTTCACATACCGAAGTCAAATTATCATTCGATCTGTATATTATTCGTACTTGGGATGGCAACGGACCAACTGGGCCTGATATTTGGGACCTAAGTGTCGGAGAACAATCACTTTTGCATACCACTTTCAGCAACACGGGGATTCAAGCTAATCAAAAACAAGATTACCCGGACACTTATCCGGGTGGAGATAATGAAGCCCGGACCGGTGCCGCTGAGAGTAATACCCTTGGCTTTACTGTTGTCGATTATAATGATGAAGTGATGGATACGGTTTACAGTTTTTATGATGAAAATAGTCTCATTTTTCCCCATACAGAAAATTCTCTTGCACTAGATTTTTCTGGAATCGCTCTCCAATCGGACATTGTCCACGGAGTTTATGATGAGAGTTGGGGGATAGATAATGTAAGAGTTGAAGCTATTCCCGAACCCTGTACGCTATCCATGCTGTCCCTGGGTGGTTTGGGATTATTGAGAAAACGTAGAATGTCAAAGTAATATGTTGCCCGGATGGAAAGAATATCGCTGGGAATTTTCCCCTCCCTGGCGGTCGGGGCTTGGTTGTTTGTTGGCCTGCGAGAAGATACGTTATTCATTTCAATATCCGAAAGCGACTGCGTGGATTTATCGCATTGGTGTCAATCCCGGAGTATATATGCCGGAGGCTAAATATGTGGTATGCACGGCATAACCTACGTTGGAATTAACATGCCCACGCAAGCGTGGGGCAGGCAGCCGACGTTTTATGTCGCCCTTACAGGGCTTGATGGAGATATTGGGGACATCTGGTTACCCAGGGCGGTGCCCTGGGCTGGTCTATTTTGCCCCTACAGGTCAAAAGTAGATTCCTGCGAGGACAGACACGGACAGAATAAATTGCGGGCATGGCCCGCACTACCCGGCTTTGCTTCGTGTCGGGCTTTCGTGGGGGTGACAGACGGGGGACAGGGCGGAAGATGGATTCCTGAGGGGCCAGACACGGACTAACACGAGCGGTGGCGGAACTTGTCAATAAAGAATATCGCTGGGAATTTTCCCCTCCCTGGCGGTCGGGGCTTGGTTGTTTGTTGGCCTGCGAGAAGATACGTTATTCATTTCAATATCCGAAAGCGACTGCGTGGATTTATCGCATTGGTGTCAATCCCGGAGTATATACGCCGTGGGTTCTTAAGATTGGGTTTGCCGGCAAAGCCCCCATGAAGAAGCCAGTCATTTTTTGGCATATCCATGTACAGATTCTTATGAGGAGCCGAAAAAGAATAGTATCCGCAGATTACGCGGATTGACGTGGATTTGAGATTAGGTTTAAGAATAATGCGCGTGGGCTAAGAGGACAGACATGGACGAACACGGACAGAATAAATGGCGGGCGTGGCTGGGGCGGTGGAAGAAAAGAATAGAACACGGATGGGACGGATTTGACGGATTGTCGCAGATAAGAATGAATAATAGGGACATTTATAACTATTGAACCCCTACGGGGTTCTGGGAAGTGTTGGATGGATGTTGGTCCACGGGTTTCGTTCGCCTGCGGCTCACTACACCCGCGGCTATGCATATTCGACCGCTACGCGGTCGGAAGAGAGATTGCCACGCTGCGCTGGCGAGACAGGCGAAAGTCCGCGTGGGGTAAAAGGACACCCTACCGGAAAAAATATTGGGGACATTATAGCCAGGGCGATGCCCTGGGCTGGTTTATTTTGCCCTTGCAGGGCGGAAGAAGGATTCCTGCGAGGACAGACACGGACAGAATAAATTGCGGGCGTGGCCGGGGCCCGGCGGAAAATTGTTGGGGTGATGTTGTTCCACGGGTTTCGGCCTGGCGGCCTGCACCGGCGTGAAGAAGGCAACAGGCAACAGGCACTAGGGGGAGGAAGAGAGATTGCCGCGCTGCGCTCGCAATGACACGCGAAAGTCCGCGTGGGGTAAGAGGACGAACACGGACGAACACGGACAGCGAGCAGGGGTGACAGATTGCCGCGCTGCGCTCCTTCGCAATGCCAAAAATGGATTCGCTATCGCGGCTCTTCGCTTCGCTTCGTGTCCTGCCTGCGCAGGAATGACAAACGGGGGAGCAGGGCGGAAGATGGACCGCCGCCCCCAATCGAGTTGAGGGGGTGCTTTTCGCGGGGGTGACAGTTGTTCGCGAGGAGGAGATTGGTGCGTTGGCGGGTGTGTTGTGATAGTGCGTGAATGATGGAAGGGACGAGGTGTGCGGAAGATGGATGAGTCGGTGGGTGGATCGGGATTTTGGTTGACATTTTGGACGGGTCGTGGTAGTTTTGGCTTATAGGCGTGGGATGGGAAAAAAATCAGGCAAAGCTGGAAGGGGCGAAAAGAAAAACAGGTGGAGGAGTTGTAACATTTTCTGGGGTAAGAGGTTACAGGATTTTGGAGAAATATACTTTTTTTTTGTATTTTTCTCTTGACGAGTCCCGTAAAAGGCTGTAGAATGTCGCCAGTTTTGGGTAAGGCCAAAGACCCAGGGTTTTGTTTTGGTTCAAAGGCAGGAATGAGATGTTCCGGGTTATATTATCGATGGTAGTCCCTATGACGTTTTTGTCATCGCAACCAAGTTCTCTAAGATCGCTGGAGGTAATAAGAAGACAACCGATTCAGAAGGTGGAATATAGCGATATAGCGTACATTTAGTTGTTATTCGATTTGATATAATAAGATAAGGGTAAATTGCAGTAACAAATAGTGGGCCAACATAGTGTTTTTGTGGACGCCT
The DNA here is from genome assembly GCA_964537505.1 of uncultured Pirellulales bacterium. Taxonomy (GTDB): domain Bacteria; phylum Planctomycetota; class Phycisphaerae; order Sedimentisphaerales; family SM23-30; genus DAINBT01. Next base: position 23,197 of record CAZICK010000012.1, on the reverse strand, counting down.
GTTGGCCCACTAGACCGTGGTAGAGGCGTTTGTGTGCGCCTAAAACCAGAGCTTTTTTCATTTTAACATATATATACCATGAACGCAAAGGAAATGTTCGGGCGTTCTGGAAAAGCAGGAAGCGGGAGGCGCCTATGAGAAAGCATTAAGTAGGAAAGGAGGAGGAATTGATTGGGGCAAAATAATGGATTTGGAAAAACTGGATAGCTGCGGGTGGTCCGTAGCTGGAGAAGAAACAAGGTATATGAGGAGTAATAAAAAAAATGAGTAAAATGAGTAGAAAATTACTGGTAACTTGTGTAATGGGGATTTTGATTTTGGGTGTCAATCCAATGATGGAAGCTGCGACACTGGAAGTTTTTCCACCGGTTCCTCCGGGCGGAATAGGTATTCTAGGAGACGTCTATACCTCAATTCAGGATGCCATCGACGATGCCGATAACGGTGATACGATAGTGATTCACTCCGGAACATACGATGATACCATGAATATCGAAGGTTTCTCCGGTTTAACCATCTCTGGTGATGACAAAAATGCCGTGATTATCCAGGCCCCCACAACCCTTGATTGGAACGTCGGGGGATACGGTTCAAGTCGTAAGGCTGTTATCCGAGTGGTGGATTCGACAGACGTAGTGTTAGAAAACATGACGCTCGATTTTGATTTGGTTAAAGGCAATATGGTTCATGGTGTACTTTACTGGGATAGTACCGGTACATTGAATAACAACATATTGAAAAACATGTCTGTTGCGGACATCGGCGGCGGTTACTATGAAATCACGAGTTACTTCCGGGCACCAAGCTACAGCGATACGGCAAGGGCGGCAATAACAATCAGTAACAATGAATTTATAGAGACGGGTCGGCTGGGTATCTGCACCCATCAATATGTACATACAACGATAACCGACAATACTTTCTACAAGTTGACCGATGATTTTGGTTATGCCATCGAAATCGGTTCAGCATCAACCGGGGCTATAAGCGATAACACTATTTATGGTTATGATACCCCGGCGGCTTCTGACGGCAGCGAGTCAGCAGGAATTTACGTTGAAAACTGCTTTACCGGAGGTTGGCCCACTACCACCAAAACCGTTTCCGTCAGCGGCAACGAAATTTATGACTGCCAATACGCCATGTGGATAGGAAATGGATATAACGGATACTCCGGCGATGTTGATATAGTTATAACCGTTTCAGGAAACAACTATCACGATAATGTTGAAGGATGTATCATTCTGCAGGATGAGGATATGGCCGATGGCTCATCAGTGACCGCTACCTTCGAAAACAACAACATCATAAACAACGGTGATTACGGTTATTATATTTTCACTCAAGGTGATGGTGACATAACTGCAACGCTGACCGGTGAAACAATTACCGGGCAGGATATGGGAATTTACCTCGAAGATTCAGCCGGTGTTGCAAGCACCAGTTCGTACAGTATTTCCGTAGGTCAAAGTACTATCAGCGGCAACACTTCTTATGGCATAAACAATACTATCGATAGTTTCACCGTTGATGCTGTAAGCAACTGGTGGGGCGATGCCAGTGGTCCGCAGCATCCTACGGAAAACCCCGTGGGATTGGGTGATACGGTTTCCGATAATGTTGATTTTGTCCCCTGGTACACAGACGCGGCAATGACGCAAACGCCGAGCGTGAACAATATAACCAAGGGCCTTTGGTATCCCACTATCCAGGCAGCAGTTGATGACGCTGATTCAGGCAACACGATTGAGGTTGGAGCGGGGACATACCGCGAAAACGTTGTACTGAACAAATCTATCACTGTAACGGGTGATCGTGGGGATGTGAATGTTGCCGGGCCTGGGGCGAATGCGCCCGTACTGGACGGAGATATAAACAACGATGGCACGCCGGATAAGGGAGATGGGTTCACGATACCGAGAAACACAAACCTGTCCGGGATCACGGTCGAAGGTTTCATCATCCAGAACTTCGGCAATGGCACCCCGAGTGGTGGAAACGGAGTCGGAGTCGGCGTTATCTCTTGGGAGAATACCTCGTCGAACGTCACGATTCGCGACAACCTGTTCACAAATCTGGGTTATAACGGTGTCTATGTGGGAACTGATTCCGACGATATGCAAACTAACTGGCTTGTCCAGCACAACATTATTGAAGGTGCACCGTATGCTGGTATTGAGCTCACCGATGTCACAGACTCCCAGGTTCTAGACAATGTGATCACTGCTCCAACCGTGATTTTCGACGATCCGGGCGATGCAGGAGTCGGTATCGAAATTGCGGCGCGAGCGCGGAACGGATTGGTTACAACCTCCAACATTCTGGTTGAAGGCAACACGATCACCGGCTTATTTGCCGGAGGTTCAAGAGCTGGCATCAATCTCCTGTCGCGGGCCTACAATTCCGGCAGGGAAGCCATATTATCCGGCATAACTGTCGAAGGCAATGTCGTTTCCGGAAGCGGGACGCGCGGCATCTATGTGGTTGCTGAAAGCCGCTACGATGGGCCAAGTCAGATCGATAACCTCGCAATTACACAGAACACTTTGACCGGCAACGCCACTGGTATTGAGGTCGGTGGTACATTCGCCTTACCAAAAGCCAATGGCGTCTATGACGTCGCTACAATAACGATTCAAAATAACAGCCTGGATGGAAATACGGTTTTTGGGCTGGATAATTTGACCGTAGAAACAGTCACAGCCGCTAAGAACTGGTGGGGTGCTGCCGATGGTCCCAGCGGTGGAGGCCCTGGCAGCGGCGATGCAATCTCAGCGAATGTTTACTACAGTCCCTGGTACGCTGATGCCGGTATGACAAGTTTGGCATGGGACGAACCTGTTTACAATATCACTAAAAACAAGGGCTACTATACCATTCAAGCGGCAATTGATGACGCTGATTCCGACAACACGATAGAGGTCGGAGCGGGAACTTATGATGAGACAGTTAACATTGATGGTATGACGGGTTTGCATATTGTCGGCGTTGATAAGGAAACGACAATAATAAAATCATCCTCGACAATATCATGGGCGATTCCCGGCTATCCACAGTATGATGCTCGAGTTACGGCTATACGTATAGTGGACTCTACGAACACTACACTTGAGAATCTCACGCTGGATTGTGAGTTGTCCAGAGGTAGTGGCGGGGCTCCGGGTGTATTCGGTATTTCCGGCTGGGACAGCTCGGTAACTGTCAACAACTGCATATTGCAGAATATGTCCGTTGACGACCTTAGTGGTGGATATTACGAATTGTGTACTTACTTCCGCGCTCCTGGTTATGATGATGCTTCCCGTATTGATGTCACCATAACGAACAATACGTTCATTGATCCGGGACGTGTGGGGGTAGTCACCCACGATTATATAAACGCCAATATCTCAGGAAACACTTTCTATAAGACAACCGACGATTTTGGCTATGCTATTGAACTTGGTTCTCAGTCGGTCGGTAATATTACCGGCAACACAATCTATGGTTATGACACACCTGCTGCTTCTGATAACAGCGAATCGGCGGGAATTTACGTCGAAAACTGTTTCACCGGAGGTTCACCCGCGGTGACCAAAAACGTTTCGGTCAGCGGCAACGAAATCTATGACTGCCAGTATGCCATGTGGATTGGAAACGGTTACAATAGCTATGCTGGTGACGTGGATATTGTATTGAACGTCTCGGGCAACAATTTCCACGATAATGTCGAGGGCGCCATCATACTTCAAGATGAGGACAAGGAGTACGGCTCATCGATAACCGCTACGTTCCAGAATAACACCATTAGCAACAACGGCGATTATGGTTATCGTATCTTTACTCAAGGTGACGGCAACATCACCGCAACGCTAATCGGTGAGACAATCACCGGGCAGGATGTCGGGATTCATCTGGAAGACACGGCTGGTGGCGCCAGTACCAGTTCTTATAGTATCTCCGTTAGTCGAAGTAATATTAGTGGCAATACCACTTCTGGTATAGACAATACCATCGACGGCTTGACGGTTGATGCCGATGAAAACTGGTGGGGTGATGCCAGCGGACCCAGCGGCGTAGGCGGTGGCAGCGGCGATGCGGTTTCAATAAATGTTGATTTCTTCGCATGGGCTCTAAATGAAGAGTACACAGAATTTGCCGAGGTGGTTGCTAATATCGTGGTGGATGACGATTGGGCTTCTTTGCCCGAGTTTACGCAGGTGTTTGTAGGGCCCGTAGCCTACTATATCAACCTTAACGCCTTCGCTACCATTCAGGCAGCAGTTGATGCCGCCGATCCCGGCGACACGATCAATGTCGCTTCGGGTACTTATAATGAAGCGATTCTGATCGATAAGGCGTTAACCCTGCTTGGAGCGACCGCAGATATAAACAAGAATGGGTATTCGGTGCCGGTTGGTTATACATGGGACGATTCGGTGGAAAGTATAATCAATCATCCTGATCCAAGTGCCGGTTATATCACTATTGTCGATATCTATGATACCGACGATGTGGTTTTTGAGGGATTTGTCGTTCAGGAACTCAATGCTATAGGCAACTTGAATCAATCGCTTGTTCGAGTGTATGCTCATACTCGAGAGATTAACAATATCGTAGTCAGGAACAACGTGATTGGCGCGAATACGAATGTAACGAGCCAGGATGGCGCACAAGGCCGAATGGGTCTGTATATTGTGAACCATCCGTATGGTGATAATGGTGTAGCCAACAGTACTTTTTCTGGTAACAAGATATTCGATTGCCAGGGTAATGGTGATAACTTGTTCATCTGGACGTCGTATTTTGCTTATGGTGCGCCTGGGCCGGCATCGATGCATGGGACAGTCATCGAGGACAATGAAATCTGTGGTGCTCGAAGGAGCGGCCTGGAAATTGCCGGCGGTGTTACCGACCTGACGATCAGGAAGAATAAGATTTACAATAATAGCAGTACGAACGGCGGCGAAGCTGATGATCTGTTGAAATATGGTCACGGCATAATGCTGATTCGCGGAGCTTCTGATAAGATGGCGGATTCGGACAGCGCGTATGGGCCAGTGAATCTGAAGATCGAGGATAATGAGATATACGACAACGAGAAGAGCGGTATTTATATGGATCCGATCAGCCGGGGGCATGTTTTTACGGGTAACGATATTCATGACAACGGCTGGCACGGGATTCTTCTCGATCTTGAAGGTCGTCACTGGAACGGCACTTTTGAGCCTGCACCTGATCCGATCGATATGTATGCCTGCTATGATGGGGCTTCGAATCTCGTGGCACGTTACAATAACATCCATGACAATACACTGATGGGCATTTGTGTGAATGGTGCGCCGACGAATGGTTTTGTTTTCGATGCCGAGAAGAACTGGTGGAACCATTGCAGCGGACCGTACAACGATCCGGATAATCTCGCCGGCCAAGGTGATGAAGTATCTGATAATGTTGACTTTGCCCCCTGGTTAATCTTACCCATCGTGACATCGGATCAGGCCGACTGTTCCATCATCGGTGATCTGAACGATGACGGCTGCGTTGACATGGAAGATTTGGCTGAATTGGCCCTTCATTGGCTGGAAGGTTGTGAGTAAGCATCATCAATGATAATGCTGCTTGATCTTAGCAAGATGATGTTACTTCGTTGACGAAGTTGAGAAAATGTAAGAGGGGCGTTGGAGTAATCCGGCGCCCCTCATTTTATACCCAATGGGATAATACATGGCAGAGCCAATCGTAAAGTCTTGTGATTTATGTAAATAGAACTTTCACTGCCTGGTATTTTCATTCAGTATGGGTATGTTCTAAGGGGCTGCTGTGGTCTGGGGCGATTGGCGATATATCTCGTATCCCCAGATGACCAGGCTTATCAGTATCAGCGCAACGCCTTGCCGGCGCGAGATTTGCCAACCGGTGCGCATAAAGATCAGCACTATAACGGTCAGCACTATCAGTGATATGATACTTTGCAGTGAACTCGGGTCCACCGTCAAAGGACGTAAGGCCCCCGCTACTCCGAGGACACCCATGATGTTGAACAGATTGCTGCCGATGAGATTTCCGGCTGAGATGCCGTGGTGCTTTTTGATAATCGCCACCAGCGAAATCACAAGCTCCGGAACCGATGTGCCCATCGCCACAATTGTCATGGCAATAACCCATTGGGACATGCCAAAGGCTGCCGCCAGTACCTTAGCCGATTCCACCAGAAAATACCCGCCGCCGCATATCAGCAGTAATCCCAACAAGAGCATCGGTCCATCGAGCCAGGTGGCAGATTCTCCCGATGGCTCATCGTCGGCTACTACAGGTTCACGCTTTCAGAATAGGTAAACCAGATAGCCAATCAAAACAACAAACAGCCCGCTCCCTTCGAACCGCGAAAGCTCATGGTCGCCAAGCATGACCAGCAATCCGACTGTAACAGCCAACAGCAGCAGGCCGATCACTAACTGCGAAATACCAAACCACTTAGCGATGCGGGCCGCGGCGTCAACCAGCCACGACGCTCCCACACCAAGCGCCACGCAACTGGCAACTATAATGAAGACATGCTGAGTTATATTCAACTACAATTCCTCGATACTTCGAATCAGGTCGTCAATAACCTGCTCGTCCGTCTTGGGATTGAAAAACACCGCTTTCCACGCGGGTATCATAATCCCGTGTGGCTGATATCCCATCGATGTAGTGAAACTTAAGCTAGCATCTTTTTGCGGATGCATTGTTCTTTTACGCTTTTCGAAAAGATGCTTCGTTTCGGCGTAGTATCTGTGATACTCTTCTGCCGACAGTTTTCCTTCTTCCATACGTTCAAAAATTTGTCTAGCGTTTCGGCCTTTTGCAAAAACCCACCAAACAACGTGAGTGCCTGCGTTTTTGCCGTTGAGAACCTTGCAGTAATCCAATTCATCAATTCGTTTCTTGGCATACCAGGCCAACTCCAGCGCGTGCGCTACTAGCATTTGATACCCAATTAAACCGATCCCGTTAAGGCTGGCCATTACCGAATATGGTCCCAAAGCCGGGCGCGAACACTCCAGCGTAAAAAGGGCGGGATCCCTTCGGTATTGCGCCTCACAAAAATAAGGAATCTGTTCCTTCTCGCGAAACAAAAGTTGCAGATCATCTCTTCGGTTGACAATGAATGCGCTAGATGGGTAGTGTCCCCAACCCATTTTATGAAAGTCTATAGTGATCGAGTCCGCAAAGCGTAATGATGAGCACTTATCCTGGATTCCCACAATGTCGGGTATAATTTCCGCATCAAGTTTAAATGGGTTTTGATGCACATTGTATTCATACAAGAAACAAAGAGGCCAACCCACCGCAGCATCCACGTGAAGTTGTGGAATGGGCATATTATGCATCGCGGCTTTTTCGTTTATTATCTTACGTATTCCCTTAACGTCATCTATCCCGAAGGCGTCCGTGCCCCCGAAAGTAGCGATAACAAAGGCAACCGTTTTCTTCTGCCTGTATAGTGTATCTAATAATTCCGCAAGAATGTCCAGCCTTAGTGCGCATGACTCATCTGTGGGTACGGTATGAAGATTTTTTGTACCCATCCCAAGCCAGCCCGCAAGCGTTTTATTAGAATAATGGCCCGCTTCGGACACGATCCCCACCAACTCATTGCGTGTCAGACCGTCTTCCATAGCACCGGGGCGTACTTTTTCGATACCAATTTTACCACCATATAGATTTGATATGGTTCCACCCATTGTAAATACTCCCCACGGTGATTCAGTGTGATAAAACACTAGATTCGCCAGGGCAGTTATTGCTTTCACCTCCAACTCATTGGACCGCTGGCTGTATGTGTCCACACAGAGATTGGGATTCTTCAACAAACAGGCGAGCGATCCAATCAGCGAAGCATAGTTAGCCGGCCCTTTGACATTTTCCAGATGCAACTTAGAATACCAGGAGTCTGTGCCCCAGAAGAAAGGAAAAATTGAATCCCGAGCCTCACGTAAATTGCCCGGCAGTGTACGAATTTCCGGATTTGCCTGGGCCGTTTCATAATTTTGTGACATAAGTTCTTTCGGCTCCAGTGCTTCTTCCGCTTCCATCGCGCACAACAATTCGTTAAAAATGTTTAGAACCTCTGATCGGTTACATGTGAAAAAGTTTTTCACAACCTTACTAAATTGCTGATTATCCATCTAAAAAACCTCGCTAATCAAAATCGTATCAATCAATCGCTAAACCATATTTTTGTCATCGTGTTTTGTTTTTCGGTGGATGAACGACATAATCAGGCCGAATACCGCGATTGTCGCACCCCACCAGAGATTAGGGTGCAGATGAGACAGCACGGTTTTTTGCTCCGGCGGGCTGATCAGATTGATAAAACCAGAAGCTACAACTATCAATCCGATCACAAACAGCATCCAGCCGGCAAAATACCAGATGGGTTTCATTTGGGGAATTTCTTTTTGCTGTGGTTCACTCATATTTTTTGTCTCCTGTGTTAAAACTGGCCATGCCACCTGATTACCAGCAGTAGAGGTTTAGCAGAATGAAGATCACAAATGCGATAACGGCCCAGAACTCCGGCGTGCGAAGCCAGGGCAGATGTTGTTCATCGTGGCTTTTCCTTGTCAGCCCCCACACCAGCCCGTACAGTTGTTCATCTGATTTCGGTTTGGTGAACATGCTGATAATCATTGCCATGCCAAAGGAAATCAGCCAGGCCCACACGGCCCGCCAGAAGTTGGCGGCCATGAATCCGGCTCCTTTGATTGGGGTGAAGAAGCTGTGATCCACAACGCCAAATTGTTGCATCAGGAACATAACGACGGAAGACAAACAGCCGATAAGCATACCCCAGAACGCACCGTGTGGGGTCATGCGTTTGATGAACATGCCCGGCAGAATGATGGCTACGCCCGGAGCCAATACCATCGAAGCAATCGCTTGAAGATAGTCGATTACCGTGGGCATACTCCTTGCCCAATATGCCCCGGCCACCGCCAACAACAATCCCATCACCGTAGCAATTCGTCCCATCCGAACCAATTGTCCCGGCGTGGCTTTACGGTTGAACACGGCACCGTACAAGTCATAGGTCCATACGGCAGTGAATGCGCTCATATTGCCGGCCTGCCCGGCCATTAGCATGGCCACGATCGCCGTGATGCCTAACCCGATCAGGCCCGGCGGAAAGTACCGGGCCATCATCAACGGCAACGCGGAATCGTAGTTTACGTCACCATTTTCCTTGACCATCAGCGTTAGTCCGCTTTGGGGGGTCTTGGTCAGCGTCAATATTATCAGCCCGGTTAAGACCACGACGATGCCGAGCAGGATTTTGAAGTAAGAACCGATGATCGGCGTCAGTCTGGCGGATCGCATGTCGCGTGCGGAAAACGCTCGCTGAATGATCAGGAAGTCGGTGGTCCAGTAGCCGAAGCCAATAGCCAAACCGATGCCAAGAATCAGTCCCATCCAGGTTACCTGCATCGGGTTGAGCTGCGGATCGGTCGCGTTGGCCCAGATGGAAGTGTAATAATTGGCCGCGTGGCCTTCCATCTGAGCCACCTGGCCCAGGCGAGTCCAGATTTCATTTATGCCGCCAATATCGATCAGGCCTAAGATCGGCAGAATAAGGATGCCTGCCCAGATCAGGAAGAACTGTATCACCTCGGTGAATATCGCGGATATCAATCCTGCCAGCGATACGTACAGGGCTACCAGTGCCGCGGCGACCCAGACGCTGACATGCCAGGGCCAACCCAGCACCGTTTCCATAATCATCGCCAGCAAGTACAGTGAAATACCAGAGACCAACACCATCATGACGGAAAAGATAAAGGCATTGAACACGCGGGTTTTTTCATCGAAACGTTCCTTGAGATAACCCGGAATCGACTTGATACGGCCGCTATAATAGAACGGCATCATGATCAGGCCGAGTACCAGCATGGCCGGCACAGCGCTGATTAGATAGAAATGGGCACAATACAGGCCGTACTTGACAGCATTGCCGGTGTAGCCGATTACCTCCATGGCGCCCATGTTGGCGGACATGAAGGCGACGCCGGCCACCCAGGCGCTGTTGCGTCGTCCGGCAAGAAAAAAATCATCATCAGTGCGCGCGAATTTCTTCAGGTAAAAACCCATACAGATGATAAAGGCAATGAACCCCAGTAGAATTAACCAGTCGATCGGCGACAAATGAATCAGTACGCTCGATTGTGCCAGACATGCGAGATAATCCATAGCAAAGGTCTCCTGTAACTAAGCAACTTAACCATTCACGACTGTTTTATTTTATTCCCATTCGATGGTAGCGGGAGGTTTGCTTGAGATATCGTAAACAACGCGATTGACGCCGCGGACCTCATTGATAATGCGATTGGAGATGCGCCTGAGCACTTCGTAAGGAATGTTCACCCAGTCGGCGGTCATAAAATCACTGGTCTCCACGGCTCGCAATGCGATAACGTTTTCGTAACTGCGGTCATCACCCATTACGCCTACCGAATTTATCGGCAGCAGTACGGCAAATGCCTGTCCGATAGCACGATACAAGCCTGCCGCTTCGATCTCTTCGAGCATTATGACGTCGGCATCGCGGAGAATATCAAGGCGCTGGGGGGTAATTTCGCCGATGATTCGCACGGCCAAACCTGGACCGGGAAACGGATGACGCCAGACGATATTTTCGGGAAGTCCCAGGTGCTCGCCCAGCACGCGTACCTCATCCTTGAAGAGATTGCGGAGCGGCTCGACTAATTCAAAGCCCAGTTTTTCCGGTAGCCCTCCGACGTTGTGGTGTAACTTGATATTGGCCGCGGGATTGCCATCCTTGCTGCCAGATTCAATGACATCGGGGTAGAGGGTTCCCTGGGCGAGAAACTTTGCCTCGGCGATACTATCAGCCTCACTGGCAAAAGCCTCGATAAATTCGTGTCCGATGATGGTTCGCTTGTGCTGTGGATCTGTAACCCCGGCCAACCGCCGGAGAAATTGTTCGGACCAATCCACCACCCGCAAATCAAGCTGAAAGTGATCGCGAAAGGTTGTTTCGACATAGTCCCGTTCTCCTTTCCGCAATAGTCCGTTATCGACAAATATGCAGACAAGTTGATCGCCTATCGCCCGGCGGATCAGGGCCGCAACGACGGAAGAATCGACGCCTCCGGAGAGTCCGCAAATAACGGCGGCTCGGCCGACCTGGCGGTGTATGTTTTCACAGGCCTGCTCGATAAAATTGCCCATCTGCCAATCGCCGCGGCACTGACAAATCTTATACAAGAAACTCTGAAATATCCTGGTGCCGCAAGGGGTGTGTGTCACCTCGGGATGAAACTGTAATCCGAAAAAAGGTACGTTTTTGTGCTGCACGGCGGCATAAGAACAGGTCCCCGTGGCGGCCAGGGCGATGAAATCATCAGATAGTTTCACAACCTGATCGCCGTGGCTCATCCAAACGGTGTTCTCATCAGCCAGATGGGCCAACAGGTCGCCTTTCCGGTGCACCTTTAGCCTCGTTGAGCCATACTCGCGAGAGTGAGCCATCTCTATCCGGGCGCCGAGCAGTTGGCAGCCGATCTGCATGCCATAACAGATACCCAGGATCGGCACGTCTAGTTTGAATATGTCCGGGTCGCAACGTGGGGCGTCTTTTTCATAGACACTGGCTGGACCGCCGCTGAGGATAATTCCCTTAAGGTTCATCTTACTCAGTTGGCTGCAGTTGATATCGTGCGGACACAGCTCGCTATAGACATTGTGCTCCCGGACACGACGGGCGATTAATTGTCCATATTGACTGCCAAAATCGAGTATTGCAATTGTTTCTTCCAAATTGAACTACTCCGGCTGTAACTATACATAAGATAGCTGTGTCCCGAATGATACTTATGCTTCGCGTAAAATCGCGTAAACATGCCACCCAACGCAACTGTGCTATAGGGGGACAGAACGACAACTAAGGTTGTTTTCTTTAGCGTCCGGACTTATGGATCCGGGCATCTCATAAGTCGGCTTTTCAACGGGAAAGACGCTACGGCTATAATTTTTTTGCCACGGCCGCCTGCTTACCGCATCGATGGGAAAGGTAATTATGTTGCCGACAAAGATCGCCGGACTGGCTACCATGGAAATTGCATCATCCGGGCGCCAGGTGCCGAACTGTTGGTCCATACTGCCGTGCCGCTGGAAACAACCTTCCAAATACACCGTTGGGTGCTCCACGGCACCATTTTCGAAATATGCCACCATTTCCGGCCAAGTCCAGGCCCTTACCGAAATCTCTGTGGCCCCGGCGTCGGCAACGCCGGCGGTCTGGTGCTCGATTTCGGCCTTGGGACATAGGCTGTCGATCCAACTGCTTTTGCAGCCGGTGACAAAAACCGGCAGCAGCGAGACCAAGGTAAAAATTACACACTTTTGCATTTGCATTTTATTACTCCATTAATCTTTGCTGGATAATAATGTCAGCGTCGGCATCCTGCCGATGAGTCTCGAAATCTCAGGCTTTTCACTGTTCCAACGAGGTACCCAGTGAATAATTGGGCGATTCGTGGGTTATGGTTATGTCATGCGGATGACTTTCTTTTACGCCGGCCTGAGTGATACTGATAAATTTGCTTTTCTTGCGTAACGATTCGATGTCAGGCGTACCACAATAGCCCATTCCGGCCCGTAACCCCCCCACCATCTGATAAACGTATTCCGACAACGGTCCACGATATGGGACGCGGCCTTCTACTCCTTCGGGCACGAGTTTACCGGCATCTTTGCCGGCCTGCCCGTATCTGCCGGCCCCACCGACGACCATCGCCCCGAGCGAACCCATCCCGCGATATTCTTTGAAACGTCGTCCTTTATAAATAACCAGTTTGCCGGGCGACTCATCGAGTCCGGCAAAAAGCGATCCCATCATTACCGAGGAGGCGCCGGCCGCTATCGCCTTGGTAATATCTCCACTGTGACGTATTCCACCGTCAGCAATTATGGGTATGTTGTATTGGTCCGCTACGGGAAGGCAGTTCATTATGGCGGTTATCTGCGGGACTCCGACACCACTGACTACGCGGGTGGTACATATTGCTCCAGGTCCGATCCCCACGCGAACCGCGTCGGCGCCGGCTTCGGCCAAATCCCTTACCGCCTCGCCTGTGGCTATATTACCGGCGATAATATCAATATCCCACTGCTTGCGAATCGCCCTGACCGTTTCAATCACATTCTTGGAATGGCCGTGCGCGGAATCCACCATGATCAGATCGACATCTTTGCTTATCAACTGGGCCACACGTTCTAAATCGTGCACGCCCACCGACGCTCCCACCCGCAGGCGACCGCGATGATCTTTACTGGCATTGGGAAACTGGCGCATCCGTTCGATATCTCGCATGGTAATCAGTCCCGCCAGCGTTCCATCGTTGTTGACCAGCAGCAATTTTTCAACTTTGTGATTGCAAATAATAACTTCGGCCTGCTCCAGTGTGGTATCGGGTTTCCCGGTGACCAGATTGTCCTTTGTCATGACCGAGTCTATTTTCTGCTGGTCGTCCCCGAGGAACTTCAGGTCACGGCGGGTAAGAATTCCCACCAACTTTTTATTGTCATTGACTATCGGGATACCGGAGATGTTTTGCTCGGTCATCAATTTCCGGGCGGTGCTGATAATATCTTGCGGTCCCAGCGTAACCGGATCGATAATCACTCCGTTTTCGCTGCGCTTGACCTTGTCAACCTCACGTACCTGCTGTTCTATGGTCAGATTTTTGTGGATAATTCCGATTCCGCCCTCCTGGGCCAGGGCGATGGCCAGGGCCGATTCGGTAACCGTATCCATCGGTGAACTTATAAGCGGCACATTGATCAAAATATTCCGAGTCAGATTGGTACTGGTATCGGCCTGGCTCGGCAGAAAATCGCTGTATCCCGGGACCAATAGCACATCGTCAAAAGTTATCCCCTGACCCATAATTTTATCCTGCATAATCGGCCTCATAACATACTGAAAACAAAGCAGTTAAAAAGAACAGCCATTCTGTTTATGACCCGGCATTATATCGCTTGAGCCAATACCCGTCAAGGGGCAAAAAGTAGCAAATCCGCTAGCTTTGGGTAGTTTGCAAGAATACCCACGAGTGTGGGGCAGGCAGAAAACCGGAAACCGGGACAAAAAAAACTTTACATAAGTTTCTTTTGCTGTAGAATACCGCTTCCGACTTCGATTTTACGGAAACCTTGGCGTCATTTAACATAACAGGAGCAATGAAATGAAAAAAATGACATTTGCAGTCATCGTCGGCAATCGCGGGTTCTTTCCGGACATCCTGGCTAAAGACGGCCGGAAAGATATGCTCGCTCAACTCAAAAAATCCGGCTATAACACCGTGGCTCTTTCTCCGCAGGATTCCAAGTACGGCGCCGTCGAAACCATGGCCGACGCTAAGAAGTGCGCCGCTCTTTTTGCGGCTAAGGGTGCGAATATCGACGGTATAATCGTCACACTGCCCAATTTCGGTGACGAAAAAGGTGTTCTGGAGACTATCAGACGCAGTGGCCTTGATGTACCGGTGCTGATCCATGCGGAACCGGACATGCCGGATAAAATGAAAATCCAGCATCGACGCGATTCTTTTTGCGGCAAAATCAGCGTCTGCAGCAATCTTAAACAGGCTGGTATTCCTTTCACCCTTACTCAATCGCACACGGTAAAGCTCGACTCGGCGGAATTCAAAAAGGATCTGGACGATTTCGCGGCTGTCTGCCGAATTACCGGCGGTCTTAAAAACGTTCGTTTAGGCGCTATCGGCGCCAGGCCCGGCGCGTTTAATACGGTCCGCTACAGCGAAAAACTGCTGGAACTTGCCGGTATTGAGGTCGAAACAATCGATCTGTCGGAAGTACTCGGCCGAGCGGTGAAACTTTCCGACAGCAGCCAGGCCGTCAAGAAAAAACTCGCGGCTATCAAAAAGTACAACCCCACTCGCGGCGTACCTCAGGATGCCTTGGTACGTATGGCAAAATTCGGCACGGTAATAGACCAGATTGTCAAAGATATGGACCTGAACGGCACAGCTATTCAGTGCTGGACCAGTCTGCAGGAAAACTATGGTATTTGTTCCTGCGCTCAGATGAGCATGATGAGCGAATCTCTGATACCAAGCGCCTGCGAGGTCGATATCACCGGCCTGCTGGCTATGTACATCCTTCAGTTGGCCAGCGGTTCGCCCAGTGCCCTGCTGGACTGGAACAATAATTACGGCGGCGAACCTGACAAGTGCGTCTGCTTCCACTGCAGTAATCTGCCGAAATCCTTCTTCGAAAGCAGCAAAATAGATTACCAGGAAATAATCGCAGGGACAGTCGGCAAAGAAAACACGTTCGGCACTATCGTGGGGCGAATAAAGGCTTCACCGGCAACCTTCTGCCGTATTTCCACCGACGACAGCGATGGCAATATCATCGGTTATGTCGGCCAGGGCCAATTTACCAATGACAAACTCGACTCCTTCGGCGGATATGGTGTGATAGAGATTCCAGGTCTGCAGGACCTGATGCAATATATTTGTCGCATGGGCTTTGAGCACCACGTAGCGGCCAATATGTCACAGACAGCCGATGCCGTCTTTGAGGCGATCGATACGTATCTGGGCTGGGACATTTACCGCCATTTTTAATAAATCGCGTGGAGCGAGGCAAAAACGACCGCGGCACGGTTGCAGTGAATTGCAGTGAACCATCGCCTGCTGCTACGTATCAAACGACGGCAACGGTGCTGTCAGTCGCAAACGGAGATTATCGAGCATGGACATCGGTAGTTTCTGATAGAGATGTATCCCTCACCCGCAATGGCGGCAACGGAGTATTTGGCCGCGGCCACTCAAGTGGCGAGTTGGCTACGATGTACGGAGGAGGAGCATCTGCCTGCTGGGATGGCGAGTCGCTTACGATGCTCGGAGGAGGAATGGTCAGTGTGGGGTTTTTCTTGATTTTGGTAAATTTTTCCATGACGTCTTCGGGAATGGGTTCGCCCTGATAAATATGGGGCGAAATAAGGATGATTAATTCGGAGTTTGTCTCGACGGTCTTGGTGCTCTTGAACAAAAGACCTAATATGGGGATATCGCCGAGGAGAGGAACCTGTCTGTCCCGTTCGGATATTTCCTTTCGGCGGAGACCGCCGAGTATGATTATCTGCCCGTCCTCCAGAAATAGTGCGGTTTTTGCGATTCGTGCGTCAACGACAGGTACGCCGGTGTAACTCGTGCCGGTGGCGACTTTTTGTTCGGCAGTGACGGAAATGTTGATGAAATCGTCGTCAGTTAAAGTGGCGCTGACCTCTAATTTAACACCGACATTCTTAAAAGATGTCTTCTGTAAGGCGCCCCCATTGCTGTACTGCTGTATTTCGTTGTAGGGAATCTCTTCACCCGCTTCGATAGAGGCGGTCTGACCGCTGAGAACCATAACACGGGGGCTGGCAATGATCTCGAGGTTCTTTTTCTCCTGGAGCATGTGTATGACGTTGCGGACTGTACCGCTGATGATGCTGAAGTCGGAGGCAGGACCATTGTAGGTAACAAAGTCAGTGGTTGGGTTGCTGATGGCATTGTTGCCTCCGATTGTTGATAGCAGCCGCGGTGTAAAATCGAGACTCTGGCGGAAGGCATAGTCGTAGCTTTCGGCAGAGAGAAGGTCCCAATCGATGCCGATTTCAGTATCGTCATTGAGTTGCACGTCAATAATAGCTACCTCTATCATCATTTGTTGCGGAACTCGGTCGGCCTTTTTGATTTCGACGATGATTTTGTCAAGAACACCTTTTGTATCGCAGACAATCAGCGAGTTGGTGCCTTCGTTAATCGAGATTCGGCCGTACTCCGACGAGATGCTTTCCAGAACGGACATGAGACTCTTGGCATCAAGGTATTTGAGTGTTGTGGCTTCCACGAACAATTCCGGTGCGTTAGGCTCTGCCGGGAGAGGCGGCGCCTCGGGAACAGCGGCTTCTTTGACAGCCTCCTGTACTTTGACAATCTCCTGTAGAATGGGCGATACCTCAGGTGACGCAAGGATGGCAAATGGATTTTCTTTGCCGATAGTCACATTTCCGACCAGGCTGTTTGCCTCGGACTGCTCTGCCTGGACGCCTGCAGGACAGGAGCACAAACACACAGTGACTAATAAGGCGTATAAGATTGTCGCTACCGATATCCGTCCTATCATCGAAATATCTCCTTATCCTGTATCACATAAGCTTTAACGACGGCGTCGCAAATTAACAGGTCGCAATCGTCTTTAGCTGATTCGATCTTTAACAAGTCTATATTCACCTGTTGCGGGCAGTCCTGCAGTTTGTCCATCAGGGCGACTAAGTTTCCGTAGCCCCCGGCGATTTCCAGGCTGGCCGAATGAAGGACTACATTCTGCGGCGACGCGGCGTTAGATGTATGGTCAGTCTTGGAAAATTGGGACGAGTAGATTCGGCAATTTTCGGCTTGGGCCGCAGTTTGAATGCCGCTGAAAAACTTATCAGCGGACTGTAGATCAAACAGCCGGGCGGATGCCTGTTTGATTCTCTCACGCAATTGGGCCAGTTCTTTTTTTTTGGTTTCCACTTTGTCGCTGACAATTTTGTTCGCTTTAGCGTGATTCTCTGCGGTCAGCTCATATTTCTGGGCAGCCTGCAGATAATTCAGATGAGGAGCGATAATCCAATTGTAAGCGGCGACCGCTCCTATCAAAACGAGAGCCACAAGCATCACATTTCTGGAGGAACGAGACGATTTTGTCAAGCTTTTTAACATAGCCGAACACCCTTTTTATGGAATCAATGAGCAATCAATATCGTATTTCGCCAAGTTGCCCGCTTTGTCATCGGTTTTGGTTTGGGCAAGCGAAGCGGTTCCCATGTGCTCGCATTTGTTCAACATCTCAATAAATAAACGAACCTCTTTGGGTGAAAGAGCACGACACTCGAGCCGTAGTTTGGAGGCGCCCATGCCGGAAATTTTTGTTATCCGTACTCCACTGGGTATGGCGACTCTGATATCCTCAAGGATACCGCTCCAGTTTAAGTGGGAGTCGCTCTTCAGAATGTTATCGACACAATCGAGGGTCTTGGAAACATCGCCAATTTGCCGATCCAGCCAGCCCTGTTCGTTCAGGAGCACCTGGGTTTTCCGGGCGAGATGCGTACATTTTTCTCCCTGCATGATTTCGCTTGTCTTTTTTGTCTTGCTGCCAAGCAGGCCTGCGACAAAAATCATCAAAACGACAATAACAACTCCCACATTTGCGATCAGCAGAAGTTCTTTTCGCGCGGCCTTGGCCTGGGCCACCTCGGATGACAGCAGGTTGATGTTCAGGTCCATATTCGAGCCTTCCAGGAGTTTCAGTGCCAGCCCCACGGCGATGGCGGAAGGTTTGTCTCTGGAATTTGCCTGGGCGACGGGCGTATCCAAATAAGCCTTTTCGAGCGTTGTAATCTCCAGGTTCATAGTTTCAGCATTGGGCCACAGGGATTTGATGTTTTTCCCGGCATCATCGCCGTCCATCTGTGCGATCAGTTTCACCTGGCATTTGTCACCTTTATCGAAGGCTTCCATCTCATAGAACTGGAGCACCGTGTTTATTTCGTCGGCCAGACAAGTGCGGCATCTTTCAGATTGCATGGTGCATTGCTGACATATACCAGGTTCGGGTCGTTTGATTCTTACCAGGTCCAAAACCTGTTTTCTGAACAGATAAAACGTAATGATGCCTCCATGAACTATGACGAACAGCAGATCCTGGTCGATGGCTTGGGCGATGGTTTTTGCGTAGCAGGCCCTGATGTAAGCCAATGAGGCCGGTTCGATGCTTTCAACATTTAAACCTGCCCGATTCAGTTCGTGTGCTATGTGGGTGGTCTGTTGGCTGTCCGCGGCGACTACTAGGGTGCGGCGGATGGTTTGCTTGAACAGCGTCTGTATGCCGCAAAAGTCCAGGGCAAGCTGACCGCTGGGTAGTATGGCACAATGTTTCATCTCGTCGCGGACAAATTGCCTTACATTGCCAGCGGCTTTTTTGGGCAGATCGAGGATTTGCATCAGCATGGGATTGGCAACCAGCGATAAGGCCGAACGCTGGGCGTGCATTCTGTTCTGCGAGGCGAGTTTTTTGATCGCCTTAGCCAGGGCCGGGGCGTCTTCGATGTTACCGTCCTTTATCGCTCCGTCAGGAACGGCCCCGGTGGCGGTTTTGAGCAAGCTGACCCCATTTTTGGTCTGCTTCAGCAGCGCCAAATTTATGCGGTCCTGCGAAATATCGATGCCCAATGATGTTTTGCCACAGAACATTATTCGTTGATCCTCATGTGGTCAATTCTTACGATATAAGGACTACTGGTTCCCACCGTTATGTCGGCCTCGGTTCTGGCCACGAAGCCCTGCGATGAAGTGCCGGTCGATTCAATCGTCAGCTTCGGCAACGAGCCGGCAACGGTAACGGAGTATGAGCCGCCGTTAAAAGCCTTGTTTGTAAAGCCGCTGTCCCAGCTTGAATCACTTCTGAGTTCATTGAAACTATCGTTGAGGCCGGCCTGGGCGGTAGCCAAAGCTTCGGCGGCATAAACCTGATTTCGCATAAGCTGTATTTCCTCGGTATTGATCTCCAGTATGCCTATAACCAACACCGACAGCATCGCTATAGCAAAAACTGTTATTAATATAACTGAACCGTTATCTTTTTGTCTGACTTTTATCATCTGTCATTTAGCCGTGCTTTGCATAAATATATGCTCAGGTTTATCATGTTACAAATTACAGCTCCTAAGGGGCTAAGGGGCTAAGATCAACATTTAGTGCCACTGTCCAGCCGTCGGCGCCGCTACCCGAAAAAACACAAAGATAATGGTCTTCATCTAACTGTGCCAAGACCGGGTCTGTCCCATTTAGGGTATCATATTCAAAAGGCGGTCCGTTGGTGATATCCCAGATATCGGTATCAATGATCAGGACCACCGCCCAACCATCATTGTCGGCACCGGCATAAGTACAGAGATAACGAGTCGCATCTATCTGGGCTAGGGCAGG
>CAZICK010000012.1:0-3061 GCA_964537505.1 uncultured Pirellulales bacterium | reverse complement strand
TAATTCCCCAGGTACCGGTATCGACCGTCAGCACCACCGCCCAGCCATCATCGCCATTGCCGGTGTAAGCGCAAAGATAGTGGTTATTGTCTATTTGTGCCAGAGCAGGAGCTATACCCTGTGCGGTGTCGTATTCAAAAGGTGTTTCTTGCGTAATTCCCCAGGTACCGGTATCGACCGTCAGCACCACCGCCCAGCCATCATCGCCATTGCCGGTGTAAGCGCAAAGATAATGAGTAGCGTCTAGGGCAAGTATCGCCGGTCGGTTTGCCTGTATAGTGTCAAACTCGAATGGTGTTTCACTGGTAATCGCATTAGGCTGGGTGGTATTGCCATTTGTGCGTAGGTAAGCGGAAGTGCTAATGGTTTTGTCCTGGCCCATAGACGCTGAATTGGCCAGGGTGGCCTCCACCGTAATAAAGCGTATAGAGGCCGTATCTGTTATGGGCGTATCCATGTCGTCCAAACCGTAACAGGTGAACTGCAACCTGGTGACAGGCCCGGCCAAATCCGTGAGGCTGCCGACAGGGCCGAATTCGACGTAATCATTAACGGCAATATCGTATCGGTAGGTAGTCGCGTCATTGGTTCGGAACTCTATGTATCCGTCAGTTTCGGCTGAGTCGCTCACGGCGGTTATCAGGACAGCCTTTGAAAGCTGGCGGTTAAGATGGTCCATCAGGACTCTGCCGTTCTGGATACACTCCGTGACGCCCTGTTTTGAAGCCCAGGTGTTCTGGATGTTTCTGAATTGGGGCACAACAGCACTAAAGACAATAGCCATTACTGCCATCGCCACAATCATCTCGGAGATGGTCATAGCCTGATATGGTCGAATTCTATTGGTTATATGCCGCATTTCTATCAGGTTCCAATTTATCGTTACTATCAACAATGTCCATACTATCCCTGCTGTCTTCATCTTCGGCACAAAACGAAGGTGAAATTATGCGTTTTTGGATTATCGGACAACAAAATAAAGTGGCCAAAAGAATGGGGCTAAACTGGGGAAAACAAGCTATTAAGGCTTGTTTTTACAAGGCATTAACCGGTAAGCGGCGAGAAAAAAAACGGTGGGTTCGAAGGACGGTCCGATAAGATTACCATCTTTTGGCGATGAGCGTGGTTAAGCTAATGTTTATTTCGTCACCATCGAGCGTACTGTCGCTGTCGAGATCAAATCCGACGGCGACGGTTACGGTTCTAAGATTGCTGCCGGGGCCGCTGTCCGTTACATTGCCCAGGTATGTTCCGTCGAGAGAGGAATCGTTTTCGGTGAAGGATTCGGCGTAGTTATAGATTGATTTTGCACTTATTTCGTCGAGCTTGCCTTGAGCCAGGGCCAGACTGTAGGTTTTGTGTTCGACCATTATCGAGCCAAGATAAGAAGTGGTCAGGGCTTTGAGAATTGGCACCATCGCCACAATCAGCAGGCTCGAAGCAACGATAACCTCCGACAAGGTGAAGGCCTGGGTTTTTTTTACCTGGCGATTTTGGCTGGTTAATTTTGAGTGCATTTTATTGTACCGGTGGCGGCGATAATGTCAATGGTAAAAATTTTTCCCTCGGCCGAGACGGTAAGCTGATTGTCACTTCCGGCCAAGAGGTTTCCAAGGGGGCCGAACTTAAACGATTTGCCGCCGGCACAAGCGGCCCTGGGATCAATGGAATAGGAGTCTATCACTACTTCCGTATCGAGGTTTACTATTTCGTACCTGTCGTACAGGGCCACGCCGAGCAGTTGGAGTTTATAACCTTCAGTGTTGGTGGCCGCGTCTGAGATCGCAAGGGAACGGGTCCGACGCAGATCAGTAACAATTCGCCGGGCAACGGTATCGGCTTTCTGCTTTGAAAGGACGGCGAAGTTCATGCGTGGCACGGCAATAGCGGTGAGTATCCCCAGGAGTAATACAGCGATGATCAGTTCAGCAAGAGTGTAGGCTTGTTTGAGCTTTGGCATACCATATCATCCACAGAATCGGCAGACAAAAGGATGGTTACAGTCCGATACCGCAACCATCCTTTATTACCACACGCCTCATTTAAAGAGACCAAAACAGGATATTCAGGTAGTTTTGGTTTGCTTAGTGAACGTCGCAGCCAACCCTTTTGGTGGCGGCATTATATGTATAGGTTCCCGTTGTCGGGCAGGTCGGGGCGCCATCGGGAAAATAATCGGTGTCGCCAAGCACATCCGCGTCACAGGCAGCCTGGTCAACCGGATAAACGCCGTCATTATTGGCCGCGTACTGCTCGATGGCGGAATTAATTACCGCGATGTTGGTATCGCAGGCGTTTTGATTGGCGGTGGTAGTACTGCTGGCTATTCTTGGAATTGCGATAGCGGCAAGTGCGCCCAGAATCAAGACTACAACCAACACTTCAACTAATGACATACCTTTTTTCATCACTTAGCTCCTATGTTAAAACTTCCTTACCACAAGAAAAAGTGCCACACGTACGTAGAGCCGTGTAAGCGAAATCACACCTTAGTGAACGTCGCAGCCAACCCTTTTGGTGGCGACATTATAAGTATAAGTTCCCGTTGTCGGGCAGGTCGGGGCGCCATCGGGAAAATAATCAGTGTCCCCAAGCACATCCGCGTCGCAGGCAGCCTGATCGACTGGATAGACGCCCCCGTTATTGGCCGCGTACTGCTCGATGGCGGAGTTGATTACCGCGATGTTGGTATCGCACGCGTTTTGATTGGCGGTGGTGGTGCTGGTGGCTATTCTTGGAATTGCGATGGCGGCAAGTGCGCCCAGGATCAAAACCACAACCAATACTTCAACTAATGACATACCTTTTCTCATCACTTAACTCCTTCAAAAAAATTACAGTTGTTCCAATTGCATTATCACTCTACATTATTCATCGACCCAAATATGGGGCGGGTTTACCATTTTCAGCCCGCGACGGCGATTTTCGCCGAACCAGCTTGCGACCGTCCGATAATATAATGATAACTCCCTGAAAAAACAAAAGTTAGGACTATATCCGTATATATATAGGTTCCTCATAAGAATCTGTACAGAACACGAGGCTAAGAACTGCTGTATCC
>CAZICK010000011.1:0-57103 GCA_964537505.1 uncultured Pirellulales bacterium | reverse complement strand
ATACCGTAAATTAAGTTTTTTTATATAATAGTTTGACATAGATCGTCTTTCAGGGCGGAAGATAGATTCGCTATCGCGGCTCTGGGCTTCGCTTCGTGTCGGGCCCCCAATCGAGTTGAGGGCAGGCTCTGCGCAGGAATGACAATTGTGGGCGGGGGTGATACGCAAAAATCCGCGTGGGGTAAGAGTCCACCCTATGCGTGTTTTGTTCCTTCGCGATGATAGAGGAAATGATGGGCATGGGGGGCGGTGGAACTTGTCAATGAAGTATATCGCTGGAAATTTTCCCCTCCCTGACGGACGGGGCTTGGTTATTTGTCAAAGCGTTTTTCTACAGAGCTTCTCTGAGGCTTTTAATTTTCCGTTATTGGCTTTAGACTATTTGAGTTTGTTCCATTCTTCTTCAGTAGCTTCGGACTTTTGGTATTCCATCATAATCTTCCAGGTACCCCGTTTGATCAACAGGGCCTCAAGATTAACGTAATACATTTTTTTTGTGCCGTCGTTATTCACACTTGAGTAGCAGAAGATGCCTGTTTCATGAGCAGTTGTTTTATCGCCAAGGCGCTTGCTGAATCTGAATTCGACACGGGCTTTAGTTTTACCTGATTTAGTATCGGTAAAGTCTTTTTTCCATTTTTTTAGAGCCTCTGAAAGGGGGTAAGCTTGATTGATTTTTCCGGAGACGAAAACACCGTCCTTGTGACAAGTTGCTTTATAACCATCGAAGTCACCTTCCCTGACACAGCGGGAGACTTCGGCCCAATAGTCATCCAGTTCCGCTATGCGTGCGGAATCGGCTAGCTGTAAGTTTTTTGATCTTGCTTGTGCGGTATTATCCAGCCGCAAGTTTTTTGAGCACCCTGAGAGAACTGTGAATGTTAATACTAAAAACAGGATACATGTTTTATTCATCTGTCTGTCCTTCCTTTCAATCTCTAATAATCATGATTTTCGTTACAGGTTCACCAGGAGACAATGCTTGTTTAAAGAAAATTGTACAAGAGGCAGAAAATATTTTCAAGGAAGAATAAAAGCCCCTCAACCTGACCTAAAAATTCCGTACTTGCTCAATTTTAATGGTTTATGTAAAATCCTTGATTGTGCGATTTCGCTTACGCGGCTCTACGTGTCGCACTTTTTCTTGTGTGTTGTTTATAAGCAAAGCATGTTGGATGGAAATTGGGTTAAAAGAACTGCTGGGACAGGAGATTTAGGATGAATGAAAAAGAATTGAAACGGGAATGTTTGAAACTGATGGAGACGGCCGATGGGGCATATCTTAGTACTGTTGACAGCAAAGGTTTTCCGCAGATGCGTATGATGGGTAATCTGCGAAATAAGGAACAATGTCGAATCGCAGAAGAGTTGTTTGCCGAACATAGTGAAGATTTTCTGATTTATATGCTTACAAGTCAGTCATCCGATAAGATGCAGCACATTCGTGCTAATTCGAAAGTGTGCGTTTATTTCCACAATGTCGCGGAGCTTTTTACATTGTTGCTCGGGGGCAATGCCGAGACGATAGATGATCCGGCCTTAAAGAAACGAATTTGGCAGGATGAGTGGAAGAGACATTGGCCGGATGGACCTGAAGATCGGGAATTTGTTATGCTGAAGTTATTGCCGCAGTGGGCGAAGGGTTGGTATAAGGGAGTGGCTTTCGGGTTTAAGCTAAAAGGGAACCTCTAAAATGACAAAGATGA
This sequence comes from uncultured Pirellulales bacterium, assembly GCA_964537505.1. Taxonomy (GTDB): domain Bacteria; phylum Planctomycetota; class Phycisphaerae; order Sedimentisphaerales; family SM23-30; genus DAINBT01. The sequence continues at coordinate 55,397 of CAZICK010000011.1, read as the reverse complement.
AGGCACAACCGAAAAGATCGACATCAATTGTAAAGGTTTTCAGTTTGAGTAAACATAATAAGAAAACGGTAAAGCTCGATTTTTATATATGGATATAATTTGTTTGATTATCGATATTTTTTTGGTATAATGTTGCTTAAAAGCGAATGGTGTGTATATGTGGGAACCGCTGATTTGGGGTGGGAGTAAATGAGGTGAATCCGATGTCGAGCGATCATAATATGGTAAGGCCTAAGTATTTAAACAAGATCGAGGATATAGAAGGTCTTTCCGGCGATCAGCAGGGGCAGTTAGCGAAGGTAACCGAAAAATATCGTTTTCGTTCCAACGATTATTATTTATCGCTTATCGACTGGAATGATCCTGACGATCCCATACGCAGAATTATAATTCCCGATTTATGCGAGCTTAAGGAGTGGGGCAGTCTGGATCCTTCTGATGAGCAGGGTATTACCGTGCTTCCAGGCGTGGAGCACAAGTATTCATCTACTGTTGTGCTTTTGGTGGTCAACGTTTGTGGCGGTATTTGTCGTTACTGTTTTCGCAAACGTGTGTTCGTTAAGGACCATAGCGAAATGCTCACCGATCTGCCGGCCGCGGTTGAATACATTAATCAACATAAAGAGATTACCAATGTGCTGATGACCGGAGGCGATCCATTAATTTTGGCTACCAGTAAGCTCGAAAAGATTGTCGATGCGGTTGGGCCAATCGAGCATGTCAAGATTATTCGTTGGGGCACTAAGATGCCCGCGTTTAATCCGCACCGTATTATTAACGATCCCCAGTTGTTAAAGCTGGTCGGCAAATGCCTCGATCACGGCAAACAGCTCTACATTATGACCCATTTCAATCACATCAACGAGATGACCGATATATCCATCGAATCGGTCAAGGTTCTGCGTAATGGGGGCGCTGTTTTGTGTAACCAGACTCCGATTATCCGCGGCGTAAACGACAATCCGCAGGCCATGATCGATTTGTTCAGGAAGCTTTCTTTTGCAGGGGTGCCGCCTTATTATGTTTTTCAGTGTCGTCCGTCGAGCGGCAATAGTGAGTATGCTGTTCCTATTGAGGAGGGATACAGGGTTTTCGAGCGGGCAAAGGCCAATGTTTCAGGTCTGGCCAAGCGTGCCCGTTTTACCATGTCGCACGAGAGCGGCAAGGTCGAAATCGTCGGGATGACCGCTGAGCACATCTATATGAAATATCACCGTGCCAAGGACGACAAAAAAAGCGGTAGTTTTCTGATATTCAAGAGAAATCCCGATGCTTACTGGCTCGACGATTACGGCCGAGCTATAGAGTCTTGTTCTCTGGATTCGCTGTCAGAATCGTTCAGTTTGAAATAAAAAGTATCGTACTTTACTGTATATGGTCTGGAGGGGGCAAACCTGCCATTATGCGTCTAACCGCTTGTAAAATAAGAGGTTAGCGACATAAACCGTGGGTTTACCTTTCTGTGGCAATGCTGATCGAGTTTGTGGCGATGTTTTTCATAACTTCTTTAGTTACAAGGCGATATGAAAAATATCGCCGGTTTTTTTTGGTATTATTTAAGCGGTTGTGCGGGGGCAAATTGTCCTTGCTTTGCGATCCAGAAATTTGTTGACTTATGATCTGTTTTTACTAAAATGGATAAATAGGATAAGAGGGCGCAGTAGTTCTACGCCAGCCTGGTTTGAAGTTGTCCGGCTGGTTTTGAAGCACACCCAGAATGAAGATAATATACCTATGAGTGAATATAAGGAGCAAGGACTTGAGTAATCTAACAAAAGTACTCGCGTTGTTGGTTTCGGCGTTGGCGATATTTCTTTGTGGTGTGGTAGTGGTTTTTTTCACCAATACCAGCAACTACAAAACCGCTTATGAGCAACAGATAACCATTACGACGGCGGCCCAGGTGAATGCTTTGGCGGCGAACATGGAGTTGACCGAAGAGCGGATGCGAAATAACAGCATTATCCGGTCCATCCAAGAGGATATCGGGATAGTGCAACGGCGTAACAGTGAACTGGCACGGCAGATATCCGCAGAAAAGCAATCAAGCGCTACCGAGGCCAGTCGGGCTGAGAAGGCGATTGGTACTATGATGTCCTTCAGCGAAACCATCCAGAATATGCGTGACGTACAACTGGCCATTCAGATAGCGCTTGATGAACAACGGGCCAAGGCAATGGAAGCCGAAACACAAAGGATCGAGTTGACCCGTCAATTCAATAATCTGCAGGCGGAGAATAATCAATTGATGGCTATACGAAAACAACAAGTAGAGAAGATTTACGAACTGGAAGAAGAAAACAGTCTGCTGAAACAAGATATCGGCAAAATCGAATTAACTTCCGGTGATTTTCAGGGCGGCGCCGGGGTATCGATGGTCAAGCCGGAGAGAACCGGAGTGCCGATTCGCGGAGAAGTTACCGAAATAGACGGTGAAAAAGCAGCAGTCTCGGTTGGAAGCTCCTCGGGGGTTCGCAAAGGTATGATGTTTTCGATAGTCCGTGGCGCCGATTATCTTGGCAAACTGGAAATAATCTATGTGACACCGAGTGAATCAGTCGGTCGAATGGTCAATTTACAGGGGATCGCTGTGCCTGGTGACAGCGTAACTACAGGTTTTGATTGATGCGATTGAGTTTTGGCTATCCTGACGAAAAACCACCCGAAAATAAGCCGTGACAGACTAAAGAAAAGGCGGAAATATGGTAGCGGACAAAGAGAAAAAGAAACGTAAAATCAGAACAAGTGAAAACGATATTTACACCGCTTTGCTGGGACTGGCGGCGCTGGTACTGAGCGCGACGGTGGTCTTGGCGTGTCTGCGCAGCATGGAGTTGTACGACACCATATTTAAGCAGCTTAGCCCTTAAGAGAACCTCTAAAAATTCATTTTTACTACGAACGGCTGCAATTTCCGTCAGCATCGTTATCGGCCAAAAATCGTCCTCAACGTAGTTACAACTACGCCTGCGGCGATTTTTGACCTCTGCCTCGCTGACGAAAATTTCGCTCGTTCTCGTGACAAAAGCAATTTTTAGAGGCTCCCTTAAGAGAACCTAAACCTTTCGAACTGACAGCCGCCGCAATCGGCGAGGCGGAGTCTGGGGCTTATCACCAGGCGATTTATTCACCGGCTGTGCCGTAAACTAAAAGCTCAGTCGCACCGCCGCTGACGCTGGTGGTTGTATAGCGAACATTGATTATGGCATCGGTGTCCATTGCTGCGGCGCGGTCGGTCGTCCTGTTAGTAGCTGCGGCGTGAGCCATTCCCATCATTTCGGCGTATTCGGTATTGACTTGTCGGTAGGGTTGGCTATAATCGTCGATTTGATCGGCGGTGGCGGCTGATCGCAATGAAGCCGAATGAGTTGTGCTGCTGGAAGGCCCTGGGCGGGGGTTTGGGGGCTGATGAAAGGAGATAATGGAAGCGAGAACGGCAAAAGAACTGGCCGAGCATGTGGGCGGACAGGTGGTGGGGGATGAGACTATTGAGATAACCGGCGCGGCGACGCTTAGTGAAGCGGGCACAGGCGATGTAAGCTTTCTGGCCAATTCCAAGTATGAAAAAGAGGTCAAGGACTCCAGGGCATCGGTAGTGGTGATCGGAAAGGATGATTTTACCGGTCCCGATAGCGTCAACGACCGAACGTTTATCCGCTGCCAGGATCCATATTACGCGTTTATGCAGATTGTGGTGCTGCTGCATGGTCACCGCGGACATAAAAAAATCGGCGTTAGTCTGCGGGCCGGCGTAGCAGCCTCGGCCAAGATCGGCCCCGAGGTTGATATTCACGATTTTGTGTGCATTTCCGAGAATGTCGAGATCGGAGAGAACACCTGTATCTATCCTAACTGCACTATTGGACCGGGCAGCAAAATAGGCAGGGATTGTGTTATATATCCCAATGTAACGATCTATGACGGCTGTACGATAGGGGACCGGGTGACGATTCATTCTGGATGTGTAATTGGTCAGGATGGGTTCGGCTACGCTACGCACGACGGCTTACATCACAAGATACCACAGATCGGCGGGGTGACCATAGAAGATGATGTGGAAATGGGCGCCAATTGCGCCATTGACCGTGGGACGCTGGGTGATACGGTGATCGGCCATGGTACGAAAATGAGCGATCTGATTGCCATCGGGCACAACACACGGATCGGACCAAACTGTCTGCTGGTGGCTCAGGTGGGTATCGCCGGGAGTGTGCAGGTGGGGCAATATTGCATCTTTGGCGGCCAGGTCGGGGTGGTCGGACATATCAAGATCGGCGATAACGTCAAGATCGGCGCTCAGTCCGGCGTGATCAATGACGTCCCCGAAGGACAGGCAATCGTAGGCTCGCCGGCTCAACCGATTACCCAGGCCAAACGCAGCCTTATGCTGCTCAAGGACCTGCCGGAACTCCGTAAAAAACTGCGTGAAATGGAAAAGATATTACGTAGTATGATTAAAGAGAGTTAGATATACCCATACTGAATGAAAGTTGGGTTAAAAAAACTGCGAAAGTCGAGACGAAGTTAATGATCTTTTTTCGCTCACGGATGTTTGTGTTGACGGTGGTGGGCGTATTGTTTTTTTTGTGCGTATCACTGCATAGTGAATCGCCGACCGATCAATCCGATATTGTTAGCATCAAATCGCTGGATGGTAAATTACGTGTCGAAATCAACGGCGAGTTATTTACCGAATACGTTTATGAGGATACCCCGCGACCGATTCTGTACCCGGTGATCGGCCCGCATGGCATCGCAATGACTCGTAACTTCCCGATGAGAAAGGATGTTAAGGGCGAGGCCCATGATCATCCGCATCATCGTTCTTTGTGGTTTACGCACGGGTTGGTCAACGGCGTGGATTTCTGGAGCGAAGGTTCCAAAACCGGAAAAATTGTTCAGGACAAGATATTGAAGACCACCGGCGGACCGAAGCGTGGCAGCATACAGACAAGTAACAAGTGGATCGGACCTGACGGGAAGGTGCGATGCACGGATACGCGGACTACAGGTTTCGAGGTTTTACCCGATGGCAGGATCATTGATTTTGAGATTACCATTCACGCCTCCGAGGGTGACCTTACCCTGGGCGATACCAAGGAAGGGTCGATGGCGATTCGTACGCATCCGAACCTGCGGCTGAGCAACGATCCGGGAAACGGTGTTACTACCGCCAACGGCCAGGCTCTCAACAGCGAAGGCGTCAGCGGCAAGGACCTATGGGGCAAGCGGGCCAAGTGGGTCGATTACTGGGGTAAGATTGACGAGAAGACCGTTGGGGTGGCGATATTTGATCATCCCGACAATCCGCGTTATCCAACATGGTGGCATGCTCGCGATTACGGCTTGATTGCCGCCAACCCGTTCGGGGCGCACGACTTCGAGGGCAAACCGAAAGGCGCCGGCGATATGGTGATTAAGGCTGGCGAAAGCGTTACGTTTCGCTGGCGGTTTTTGTTCCATCAGGGCAGTGCCGAGCAGGCGAAGATCGCATTGCGCTACCGGCAATACGCCGAACCGAAACCGGTTTCGAAATAATGTTTCCAGAGACCGTAATTATAGAAGTAACAGGAACCTGGCAAAATGAGTGAGATTACACGACGCAAATTTATGAAAAGTTCGATTGCGGTCGGCACAGCCGCGGTAATGATGCCGTATGCCCGCGTGTTAGGGGCCAACGACGAGATTCGTGTGGCCGTGGCGGGTATTAACAGTCGGGGCGGTGCGCACATTGACGGTTTTCGCCAGCTTCCCGGCGTGCGGGTGGTGGCCCTGTGCGATCCGGACCAGAAAATTCTGGACCGGAACGTCAAGGATTTCACCGACCGCAACGAGAAGGTTGACGCCTACACCGATATCCGCAAACTGCTGGATGACAAGAATATCGATGCGCTCTCGATCGCAACGCCGAATCACTGGCATTCGCTGATGACGATCTGGGCGTGTCAGGCGGGCAAAGATGTTTATGTTGAAAAGCCGGTCTCGCACAACGTCTATGAAGGCCGCAAGATGGTCGAGGCGGCTCGCAAATACAAACGGATCGTGCAGACCGGCACCCAAAAACGGTCCGATCAGGCTCTGCGTGACGTGTTCGAATATCTCCAGAAGGGTAACATGGGCAATATCAAAATTGCCCGCGGCCTCTGTTACAAACGACGTGGTAGTATCGGTAAAGTCAGCGGTCCGCAGACGGTGCCTTCGCATATAGACTATGACCTGTGGACTGGTCCGGCCGCTATGGAGCCTTTGATGCGCGAGAGTCTGCATTACGATTGGCACTGGGTGTGGAACACCGGCAACGGCGATCTGGGCAATCAGGGGATTCACGAGATGGACCTGTGCCGCTGGGCTATCGGTCAGAACAAACTGCCCGATCGGGTCATGAGCATCGGCGGACGGTTCGGCTATATCGACGACGGCCAGACCGCCAACACGCAAATCGCGATTTTCGACTATAAGCCGGTGCCGATCATTTTTGAAGTACGCGGTCTGCCCCGCAAGAAAGGCGATTCGGCCATGGACCACTACCGCAATACGCGAATTGGTATTGTTATTCAATGTGAACACGGCTACTTCTCCGGCGGTGACGGCGGCGGCTGGGTGTACGATAACGACGGCAGGAAAATCAAACAGTTTACCAGTGACGGCGGCGCCGGACACTATGCCAACTTCATCAAGGCGGTCCGCAGCCGTAAGGTCAGCGACCTGAACGCCGATATCATCGAAGGACATTTGTCCACATCGTTGTGCCACTTGGCAAACGTTTCCCATCGGCTGGGAAAACAAGCCGATCGCGACCAGATCATGGAGACGATCAAGGCAGACAAAGAAGCGATAGACAGTTTTGACAGGTTCCAGGAGCATCTGCTGGTCAATGGCGTGGACCTCAGCGAGACGCCCAGGATTCTTGGTCCCTGGCTGGAGATAGATGCCGATAAAGAGCGGTTTGCCGGTGAGGGTGACAAGGCCGAGCTGGCAGCCCAGGCCAATGAAATGCTCACACGCCAATATCGCGAGCCGTTCATTGTACCTGAAAACGTGTAATTCGCGATTGACAAAACGAGCACAAAATATTTATGCGGGACGCTCACGTAACCATGTTGGGTTTGATTGCCGGTCAGGGTCGGCTGCCGTTTATGGTGGCCGACGGGGCGCGGGCGGCAGGGGTGCGGGTGGTCTGTGCGGCACTGGCCAAGCAGGCCGATCCGGCACTGGCTCGGCATGTCGATCAATTCTATTGGGTGCCGCTGGCCCGGCCCGGCCGATGGATCAGCAAACTGCGACGCCACGGGGTGACCGATACCATAATGGTCGGGCGGGTGGCCAAGCAGAAGATTTACACGCCCTGGCGGATTCTGCAGTATCTGCCCGATTGGCGGGCGTTTCGGATTTGGTACGGCAGACTACGCGGCAAAAATAAAACCAATGACAATTTCTTATGTGCCCTGGCGGACGAACTGGCTACGGGAGGTATCATTTTGGAAGATTCCGTACAATACTGTAAAGAGCACCTGGCGCGCGAAGGAGTGATGACCCGTTGTCAGCCGAGCCGGCAGGTGTTGGAGGATATCGAGTTCGGCTGGGAGATTGTCAAGCGCATGGGCGACCTTGACATCGGCCAGGCCATCGCGGTCAAAGAGCGTGAGGTCATCGCGGTCGAAGCGATCGAGGGAACCGACAGGATGATCGAACGTGCCGGTGGGTTATGCCGTGCCGGCGGCTGGACCCTGATAAAGACCGCCAAACCCAATCAGGACATGCGATTCGACGTACCCGCCATCGGTCCCGACACCATTGAAAACCTCAAAAAAAACAAAGCCGCCTGCCTGGTCGTCGAGGCTGACAAAACACTTATCATCGACATGCCAGAAACCATTAAACTAGCCGAAACCCACAAAATCGCCATCCTCGGCCACAAAGCCTGACCAAACGAGAACCTGAAACCAAATAGGTTAAGAATCAATAAGATATATCTCTACTACTATAGAGCCCCAAAGCCACATCTGGTCGTGGCCGAAAATAAGCACTTATGAAAATTTCCACGAACCAAAAATAACGATTTACACCAGAGTCGAAATCCGCTCAAAAAACACTTGATTATTCCAGGGAAATGTTGCATAATATAATATGGATAGCAGATAGTAATAGCAAAAAAGAGATGTCTCTTGATATCCGCTGTCCTGCTATCCACTATAAGTTGTGGTTAGTTTCATTCCTAAAACCTGCATGTTGTGGCTTGCTCCCGGGCACGGGTCGGTTGCAATGTTTGCTTCACTCGTGGAGAGCAGTCGAAGTCCCTCCTGTGCTTCGATGGCCGGCATACATCACGCAGCGGCATTGGCAGAGATAACAGACCGTGAGATAAACCCCCTGTTAGTCGCTCGACGCCGGCGTCGAAAGATCGTGAAACGTTGATTCTGACGCCCCAGCGGCGTTTTTAGGTGTGGGAATCGAGTTTAGACACCAACACCAATTAAGAAAACCTGATTGATATCGGCTTGCCGACTCAGTCTTTTACGAGTAAAATTGCATATAAATTGGCTATAAACGGTTGTGTATTGCGACGCAATACGCAGTACGAAAAGGATGCATCGACATGGCAAAAGTGGCCAAAACCGCTTGGGGCATTGATCTGGGCAACTGCACGCTCAAGGCGATGAAGCTGGCAGTTGGACCGGAGACAGTGGAAGTGCTCGATTTCGCAGTAATCGAACACGAAAAAATCCTCTCTCAGCCCGAAATTACGCCTGAAGCAAGAATCGAATTAATGACCAAGGCGTTAGATAAGTTCCTTGAGGAACACGACTTGAGCAATTCGGCGGTTGTGGTTTCGGTGCCGGGCCAAAGCAGTTTTGCCCGTTTTGTCCATTTGCCTCCTATGGACAAAAAGCGTATTCCCGCGCTGGTTCCGCTGGAAGCCCAGCAGCAGATACCGTTCGATATGAAAGACGTCGAGTGGGATTGGCAGACGCTTGAGTCGTCCGCCAGTCCTGAGATTGAATTGGGGATATTCGCTATCAAAAGAGACCTAGTCCGGCGAGCCCTGGCACCTTTCGTCCAGGCGGGATGTTTGGTCAATATTGTGCAAATGGCTCCCATGGCCCTGTACAATTTTCTGTGTTATGACCAAAAACAGTCCCGGACCGCTAACGAAGCGATTATCACCCTCGATATTGGCGCAGAAAACACGGATTTGGTTATTGTTGATGGTACCCGCGTTTGGCAGAGGAGCATACCACTTGGCGGCAACCAGTTCACCGCTGCCATCCAGAAGGCTTTTAAGCTTACCTTCGCTAAGGCCGAGGCCATCAAACGTACCGCCAACACGAGCAAGTACGCCCGTCAGATTTTTCAGGCAATGCGATCGGTTTTTGCCGATTTGGCAGCCGAGGTGCAGCGATCGTTGGGATTCTACAGCAGCAGCAATCGTGAAGTCCAGTTTCGCAAAGTCCTGGCTATGGGCAACGCCATCAAGCTGCCAGGCCTGATTAAGTTTCTCCAGCAGAGTTTATCTCTTCCGGTCAAGAGACTTGATAATTTCGAATCTTTGAAGTTGACTCCTGATATTTCAGTCGCCCAGTTTGCCGCAAATCTGCCCAGTCTGGGCGTCGCCTATGGTCTGGCTCTTCAGGGTATCGGCCAAACCGCTATTGTCAGTAATCTTCTGCCACCGGAGATCACCCGCCAGGCCCAGTGGCGGCGTAAGAAAAGCTGGTTTGTCGCTGCTATCGCTGTTTTTATGCTTGCCTGTCTTATGGGGCTTGTCCAGCCCTACAGTCAAAAAAAGGATATCAGCTCAAATGAAATCAAAAGCAACCGTAACAGGATGATGCAATTAGGTAAGAAAATTGATGAAAACAAAGCTTTAGAGAGCACATTGCTTGGGAAGGTACAAAAAGCCAAGGCGGAGATCGCCCTGCAAACTAAGTTATATGATTCTGAATTCCGCAATTTCATACCGGCCCTGTTCCAGGCTGTTCGTGACGCTGTGCCCAACGAAAACAACAACCCCAACCAGAAACCACTTTACGATGCTTTTAACGTTGGTGATCGCAGTGCCGTCATAGCCACAGGGATCCCGCGTTCATCACGCGAACAAGTGTTCATAAGCAGTGTTCATTTGGTTTATACCGATGACCTGAACCAGGATTTTGACCAAATCGTTGAAAGGACCGATACATCCCGCTCCGGATATGGAACCGGAAGGGGCACTGGAGGAATGGGGATTCCCGGTATGCCTCCCGGCATGTTCATACCCGGTATGCCTGGTATGATACCTTCTCGCCCTGGCAGTTCCGCTACGCCTGGTCGTTCGATGGGTCCGATGGGTCCTATTGGGGGAATGACTCCTTTTGGCCCAAGTCCAGGTGGTGGTGTCGGCGGAGGAAAAACGGCTGAACCAGTCCCTGGTTTCGTCATTGTTATCGAGGGTAGTACGCCTCATCAGAACGGCTTGAGTTTCCTTATGCCGCCCAGAGTAGGGCTTGATCGCGAGAAATGGGGTTTTTTCCATCGGCTCCGTTTTTTAGGTTTGAGCGACGGCGAGATCGTGTCCCAAAATCGCCAACCAAAGGAATCTCTCGGTGGATCTGCCTCTAACAGCCCATTGCTCGGTGGAATTGCGCAGGGGATTGCCGCCGCCAATAAACCTGGCTCGCCTATTGCCCCGACCAGTCCGGCGACTGCGAAACCGCCTATCGAACTTGAGACGAATATCCCCGACAGTCCCCAGCAGAAGGCTGCCAGCGACATGGCCGGCGAGCAGCCTTTTGCCGCATACAGGGAACTTGATGATGAAGGTTATTTCCGTAAGGAACACGGTTGGATCAATGGTAATCCGATTGATAATCAACCCAAAGGTTTGGGAGTGGTCAAACCACAAAAACAGGAAGCCGGTATGACAAGAAGCAGCGGATTGCCGTTTATGCCGTTTGGCGGTGCTCCCAGGGGAGGCTCGAGCCTGTCGAGCACGGAGATAGTTTTGATCGATCCGTTGACGTTTGAAGAGATTAGCGAAACTTACAAACGTGATGATAAAGGCGATGTGATCGTCGGCGATTCAGGTCAGCCGGAACTTGAAAAACACGATTATTGGTTTCGCGTCAAGGTCAAAGTAAAACTTAAAGAAAAAGCCAAGCCCGAACAGAAGCCGGCCGGTACTATAAAAAGTGGTGGTATTGGCGGACCAACAGGAGCTTTAGGAGGCTAAAACAAAACAGAGTACACCCAATGGGTATGATGATTCCCGGCAGGGCCTGTTCTTACGAGATATGTGAAAATGAATTTTATCAAAAAAAGATTATTTTTGATTGCCTGCGTGATGGCGTTTCTGGTCGGAGTGTGCCTTATGGTTCTCGGTACGATGGTCCGCGCGGATAACTTGAAAGAACTCGCCAAGATCGAGGCGGAATACAAGAACATGAGTTCGTTGCGTAGTCGAGTAGTGCATGAAAATGTGTTGTCCAAGCTCAAAAAAAATGCCGAGGATGCCCAGAGTGACGCCGCCCGGGTCGCCGAGATTGCCGGCCAGAGTTCCAAACGTCCCTTGTTGTTTAAGGAGGTCTTTCCCGAACCAAAGGAAAGCCAAACCCTTTTCTATGAATACTTTGCCGAGAATTACTGCCGGGCAATCGATGGGTTTGTTCAGCAGTTGAACGGTGGAGACAGGCCCAGCACAACGGAAATCGACAGATTGCTCCAGGACCATCGCGAAAGGTCCGGCGGAGTCTCCGGCACTGGTAGTCTGGGCGGCGGCAGGTACTCCCCGAGCATGTCTGATCGTAGCTCACCGGAAACGCTTGAAGATAAACTCATCAGCGGTCTGTATCTTTCCAGGGCCAAAAAAGTCAGTTGCTATGTTAATCCCGATGCTTTCTGCTGTTACGATTACTGGAAATCTCACCCCGACGGTCCTCGCGATACTATGCTTTTGGATAGTTGGTTTACCCAGCTGGCCGCCTGGATTCAGGAAGACGTAGTGCTTTCCATCAACCAGCTTAACCGCGTCGAAGCGTCGGTGCTTGAAAACCCTGTAAAACGTTTGATAGAAGTTTCTTTCGGAGGCGCCGAGGCCGGTACTATGATGACAGGCGGCGCCACAGTTACCAGCAGATCTTCTGAATCTGCAGGCAAGCCGTCTGGTTTGCCGTTTCCGGCTGGGGTTCCAGGCATCGGCAATCCGTCAAGGCTCGGTTCAGGTTTCCAGTATGATGGTTACGGTGGCGGTAACGCCGCCGCCAGGCACGATGCTAACAGCGGAAGCCGTTTGCCTGGTTACGTCATGTTCCAAAAAAGCGTTGGTATGGGTGTGCCCGGTGTGCCCGGTATGCCTATGACTACGACTATGCCTGGATCAGTCGGTACGGCAAGTGGAAGTGAAGGCTCGTTAACTGGAACAATGACCACCCCGCTGACAGATCGCAGCAGTAATGATCTCATCGATGTTGTACATTTTGAAGTGGCGGTGATAATCGACTCCACGCGAATTAACGATTTCACTAATGCCCTTCAGGACATAAAATATTCTGCGGATGATCCCGAGTCGAGCAAGCGCAACCAGATAACTATTCTAAAACTGCAGATAGACCCGGTGGACATGGAGGCCGAGAAGACACTGGGTTATCGTTACGGCGTCGCTTCTTTGAGCGTGCTGCGTCTGGTCTGCGAATATGTTTTCTTCAAAGCCGGTTACGAAGCATACAAACCCGAGCCGGTAAAGAAACTGTTGCTTCAGGAGACAAGTGACAGTAGAACCGGTCTTGGCTATCCTGGTTTTGGAGGTGGTTTGTCCCCACAAAGATAACCGGGCCGATGGCTATTGTCGGCAAGGTCATTATGGCTGGTTCCTGAGGTAATGCCCTCGGGCCAGTGGCTGTTAGTTCCATAATAGGAAGAATGCAATGGCGAAAAAACGGACCCTGAATCCTTTTGAAGCACACGTGGAAAAACTCATTCTTGTTTTGACTATAGGAGTTTTCGGATGGGTGCTCGCGACCCGTTTCATCAACCCTCCCGGCGTAGTAAATGCGGGAAGCGGTGAAACACTCAGCGCCTACGAGGCCACCCAGCAGGGTGCCAGGGAGGCTGAAGAGATTGTTGGGCAAATACGCCTGCCCGATTCGCGTGTTACGCCGTCGTATGCACCCGTTGCCGTCAAGTTTTTCGACGGCACCTCGCTTTTCAATCCCGAAGGCCCCACCGTCAGGGCGCCACTGGGTCCGATTCATAGAGACATGACCGAACAGGAAGAAATAAGGCTTTATGCTATGCCGGAGATTCCCGCTATAAAAGATATCAAGGCGGTGTTGACTTCCACCGTTGCCTGGGTGCCAACCGAAAGTACCACCTCCAAGACAAGCCCATACGGACTTGCTGTCGAGCAACAAAGTGATTCCAAGAAGGAAGATGTTGATTTTGTTACCGTCTCGGCCGTTTTGTCCATGGCTGAATTGAACAAATCGTTCAAAAAGTGTTTCGGCCCCGATGTCAAAGATCCGCTCGATCAGTACGAACCGGTGGTGGCCCTGGTGGACCTTCAGCGATGCCAATTGCGAGACGACGGCAGTTGGAGTGAATATCAGAGCGTCTCTCGTCTGGAAGTGGATCCTGTGAAAGATGCGCCGACCCTGCCAGCAATCCAAAAACTTTCCCAGGGTGAATATCAGGCAATACTTGCTACCCGCCATGATGATTATCAGACGCAACTCGATCTGCTTCAACCTTTTCCTTATGAACTTGTGGATGAAAGCGGTTGGCAGTCTCCTTTGGAAATTGCCCTGGAAGGTAAAGAACAAAAAGATACGGTACCGGGTGCACCTGCGCCCGTTATCCGTCGGCAACCTCGCACACGCGTATCGCGTGGCAGAGACGCGTCTCCAACTATGCCCCCGGGAATTATTCCGGGAATGCCGCCGGGCATGATTCCGGGAATGCCGCCGGGCATGTTCATCCCGGGAAGGGGGCCTGGCACGGTTCCCGGGAGGCAACCCACGGCCCCGAGGGTTGGCCGCCAATCATCATCGATCGGCATCGGACAGTCGCAAACCAGACCTGCGGAACTGTTGGAAGAAGAATTTATTTTCTGGGCTTTCGATGGCCAAATTGAACCGGGAGGCACTTATACCTATCGTTTGCAAATCGGTTTTTTCAACCCGATTACCGGCCACAACTGGTTTAAGGAGGACGAGAAACAATTCAAGGATCAACGTGTGCTCTGGTCGAACTGGCTTGCTCCTGACCGTCCGATAAGTGTGCCAAGACGTACCTTTTTCTTTCCTAAAACCTCTTTTGGTGATCTTGCCGATGCCAGTGTTCGCGTAGATGTCTTTCGCAAGCAGAATGGGAGGTGGTACCAAAAGGAGTTTACCGTTGCTCCCGGCAGCGAGATTGGAGCGATCGTCGAGGAAGAACCTCCCAAAGAGACCGGCACTTTGGTTCTTGCGGATAGTCGGGATGTAGAGGAGTCACTCGATATCGATTATCGTACCGGTGTCACCGTTATCGATGTGGTGCCCAACAGCAAACATTGGGACTGGGACGCCGGGGCAAAAACGAAAGCAAGAGATAAGACCTGTACGGATATCATTTACCGTGATGTTGATAAAATCATCAAGAGACTGGGAACGGAAAAATTCACTTGGCCGAGAGAGATGTATAAGATGTCTGGAATTATTGCCAAAGAGGTCAGAGACCAGAAAAAGGAAGAAAGTCAGCAAAACCAAAACCGCACTAATCCCGGCGGTCGCATCCCGGGGCAGCAGGCTAGATAATTTTAATCAGGATATCTCACGGGGTTTTGCGTTCCTGATTGTTGGCCGGTTCGATTTGTGTTGAGGTCAGTCGCCGGCGAATTTTGCGAACCGCCCGGCAACTGCGCCACTGTGCCACTATCAGCAGCAGCATAGTCAGCCCCCAAAGCCCGCTAAATCGTCCGTAATGAAGCACATATTCTTGTGGGGTATTCATCTGCTTTATTTGCCGGCAGTTCTCGACAATGTCTTGATAGCTGAACAACGTCCCATAAATGCCGGCGGGCATCACTTGCTGCCATGGCATAATCAGAACCATTACTATCAGTGACAGAAAAAGCGCCTTGCTCGACTCGGCCAGCCCCCCCAGCCGTCCTATCAGCGCCAATTTCATGCCAATCAGTAGTGTCAGACAATAGATTACTGCCGCAAAGGTCAGCACATAATTACTTGTTTTGATGAGACCTGCCTGCAGGCTGTCCATCTCTTCACTCGTTCGAGTTTCGCAGGCGTCTTTTTCCGCCGGTGTGTTGTCATTTGCCCCGACTGTCGCCACATCGGCTTTTTCCAGGTCGGGTGCCTCTTTTTCCACGTTGGCCGGTGCCTTTACCTCATCGGTTTGCGTCTGTCCCGTATCGGTTTGCGTCTGTTCCGTATTGGTTTGCGTCTGTCCCGTACCGGTCCATCCCCTGTCCACCATCCAGAACTCCGCCTGGACAACCACCAGCGGTATCAGCAGAAACAGCCAGAAAAACAGGTTTCTCGCCCCGCTAAAGCTGTTAAAGGCCTCCAACGCGTCATTTTTGTCTTCTTCGCCGTGACTGTTTTTTGTGTTCGTATGCTCGGCCATGACTTAATTTCTCCTAACCAGGCAAGGGCCTGGAATCAACTATGGTTACGTGAGAACCTATACCTGGATAAATATTTTACGACCACTTTTCTTACAATTTTACTCGTGAGAGACCAGTATATCTGATGTAAACGTTAAAATCGCACATATATTTGCATAATCGGACAGTTTCTGTTATTATATCGAACAAATGGTTGAAATTCGTGATGGACACAGGTTTGAATCTAACTTTTTTTACAGATTGTGGAGGTTGCCATGCCCCAGGAATTACACGGAGCGTTACAGGTTGGGAAAGAGTGTTACGGTATAGTCGTTAGTCGTTTCAACGATTTTATCACGTCCCGGCTGCTGGAAGGGGCCTTGGACTGCCTTAAACGCCACGGCGCCCAGGACTCCCAAGTCACGGTAATGTGGGTTCCAGGCTCATTTGAGGTACCCGTAGCGGCCCTGCGGCTCGCTCAGAGCGGTAAGTTCGATGCTATTATATGCCTGGCCGCCGTGATCCGCGGCCAAACCAGCCATTATGAGTATGTCTGTCAGCAGATAACCCGCGGAATCGGCGAGGTCGGCCTGAGAACTGGTGTACCCACCTTGTTCGGCGTGATTACGGCCGATAATCTCGATGAGGCCGTTGATCGAGCCGGCGCCAAGAGCGGGAATAAAGGTTTTTCCGCCGCTTCCGCCGCTATCGAGATGGTACAGGTTTTGGGTCAGCTTAACGAGATAAAAGACAAAAAGTAACATGACCAAAACGAGCAAATCTGACAGCAAGACCGAAAAAACAACTTGCTGTGGCGGTTCGTCAAAACCGTGCGCTGCCCATCCTCCTCGACAGACCGAGGATCCGCGTCGGTTGGCGCGTCAGTCGGCGCTCCAGTTTCTTCATCAGCTTTCCGTCCAGAACGGCCAAAACATCGATCAACTCGACGATTTTCTTGCTGAGTTCAGCAAAAACGACCAGGCTTCGCAATTGGCCCGCCCGTGGATTCGCGGCGTCTGGCAAAACGTCGGTCAAATCGACCAAATTATCGAGCAGGCCTCCATCAACTGGGATTTGGCCCGCATTAGTCTGGTTGATTCCAGTAACTTGCGTTTGGCCGTTTATCAGTTAGTTTACTGCCCGGATATCCCTGCCAAGGTGGTTATCAATGAGGCTATCGAGTTGGCCAAGCTATTTAGTACCGCTGAGGCGCCGAGGTTTGTCAACGGGATACTGGATGTCATTCGAGGCAAGCTCACAAGCAAGCCCCCTGAACAATCATGACATCCGCCCCTGTTGGACCTGATAAAAAAAAGTGTTTGCCAAGGGGGTAAAAACCGGATATACTTATATCCAGATAAATAAATCGACTATGGTTTTAATAACTCGGGACCATGGCTGGAGCAGGAAGGCTGTTTTGGTTGAGGGTCGGCCCGTGTAGCGGTCGGCTCGTGACCTTTGGCAGTTGCTCGATGGCGGTCTTGGCGACCCGGCAAACGAGGGCAAATGTAAGAAGGAGCCGTAAACCATGGGAAATACTGCAGATAGTGCATCTCTCAATTCAAAGAACCAATCTACTAGTTTTTCTAAAAAGCTCGGTGCTCAGATATTTTGTGACGTTCTCCAGGAAGAAGGTGTCGAAACGATGTTCGGCTATCCCGGTGGGGTGGTCCTGCCTGTTTTCGACGCATTGTTCGATAGTCCGATAAATTTCGTTCTGTCCCGGCATGAGCAGGGAGCCACACACATGGCGGATGCCTACGCCCGAGTGACTGGCAAGGTTGGTGTGGTTCTGGTTACGTCCGGGCCTGGCGCCTGTAATACGGTGACCGGTCTGGCTACCGCCAATATGGATTCGATCCCCCTGGTGGTGATTACCGGTCAGGTCAAGACGCCTCTGATCGGCAATGACGCTTTTCAGGAGGCCGACACTACAGGTATCACTCGGCCCATTACCAAACACAACTCCATAGTCAAGGATGTCAATCATCTGGCCCGGACATTGCATGAGGCGTTTCATATCGCCCGTACAGGTCGGCCCGGCCCAGTTGTGGTCGATCTGCCTTTGGATGTCGCCACTTCGCAGGCCCAGGTGAGCAATAGCGGCTCTGAGATAGATTTGCCCGGCTATCGTGTCCGCTACGAAGGCCATATTCGTCAGATCAAGCGGGCCGCCGAGGCCATAAACGCCTCCGAAAAACCGTTAATTTATGCCGGTGGCGGAGTGATACTGGCAAATGCTTCCGAGCAGTTGCGTCAACTCGTTCAAAAGGCGAACGTGCCTGTCACGACCACCCTGCTGGGACTGGGCTGTTTTGATGAGAACGATCCGAAATCGTTGCAGATGCTGGGTATGCACGGTACCGCTTACGCTAATTTTGCCGTTCAGGAGTGCGATCTCCTGGTGGCTGTCGGAGCCCGGTTCGACGACCGTATTACCGGCGATGTCAAGCGATTCGCTCCGCATGCGCGGGTTGTTCACATCGATATTGACCCGGCCAGTATTTCCAAAAACGTCAAGGTGGATATCCCGGTTGTGGGCGATGCCAAGAGCATTCTGGGTGAAATGGTCAAATATGTCGAACCGCGTGAGCGGAAGGAATGGTTCGCCCGGATCGATCAGACCAAAAGACTCTACCCGCTTACTTACAATAATGATACGGACGCCATTAAGCCACAATATGTTATCGAAGAGGTCTGCCGTCAGACGCAGGGCAAGGCTATTGTTTGTACCGGTGTTGGTCAGCACCAGATGTGGACGGCACAATTCTACCGGTTTTCTCTTCCCCGTCATTTCATCAGTTCCGGCGGTCTTGGAACAATGGGATTTGGTTTTCCGGCTGCTATAGGCGCCCAGATCGCCCGTCCCGATGCCACCGTGGTCGATTTTGATGGTGACAGCAGCTTCAGTATGACGTTAAATGAACTGCCCACGGCAGTCGAAAACGGCCTTCCCGTGAAGGTTTGCATACTCAATAATGGTTATATGGGCATGGTTCGCCAATGGCAGGAGATGTTTTACGGTAAACGTTACTCCAAGTCGTTCTTGAAAAACCCGGACTTTGCACGTGTGGCCGAGGCATTTGGTGCGGTGGGGCTGACGGCGACCAAAAAAGACGAGGTTCCCAAGATCGTCGAGCAGATGCTGTCTGAAAAAAAATGCTGCGTTGTTGATTTTCACGTCGAGCGCGAGGAAAATGTATGGCCGATGGTGGCGACCGGCAAAGGACTGCACGAAATGGCCGGATTGCCAACCGGTACCAGCGAGAGGGTGTAAAAAACACTGAACAGGTGGAACATATTATGAAACGAACCATAAGTGCTTTAGTTCAGAATCAGCCCGGCGTTCTGGCCCGTGTGGCTGGGATGTTCGCTGCCCGTAACTTTAACATCGATTCCCTGGCGGTCGGCAGGACGGAGGATCCCAATCTTTCTCGCATAACAATGGTGGTCATAGGCGATGATGCTACTCTGGAGCAGGTCCGCAAGCAGTTGGGCAAAATTATTCCCATCGTAAAAGTGTACGATTTTACCGGCGAGGACCTCGTTCAGCGAGACCTGATGCTGATAAAAATTGCCGTCGCGTCCGAAAAACGTCCCGAAATTCAGGCTATTATAGATATGTTTCGTGCAAAAGTAGTGGACATCGGTCCGAAATTTGTTATGGTAGAGGTTACTGGACCAGAACAGAAGATAGAAGCTTTTATTGACTTATGTCGGCCTTATGGTGTGAAAGACATGGTTCGAACCGGTATGATCGCCATGCCTCGACACTCAAAGGCTCGACCAGACAAGGGCCTGGAACCAGACCGGCAAGGGCTGGAGCCAGATAGAGAATAACAGGGTTATGTGAATATTTGTACCTGTGTGAGCATTTTTGTAACGACTTTGCTCACAGTTTTGCTTGTAAAAGACTGATAGTCCAAGGAGAATTATTGAAATGACTGCTACAATTTATTATGAAAAAGACGCCCCCCAAACCCCGCTCGAAGGCAAAACCATTGCCGTACTGGGTTATGGCAGCCAGGGGCACGCCCACAGTCAGAATCTTCGCGACAGCGGTTTTGATGTTGTGGTAGCGGAACTGGAAGGGACCGATAATTACGCCCTCGCACAAAAACACGGTTTTAGCCCGCTTTCGGCTGGAAAGGCGGTCAAACGTGGTGATCTGATAATCATTACGCTTCCTGACGAGGTTCAGAGCAAGGTTTACGAGAAGGAAGTGGCCCCAAATTTGACCGCCGGCAAAACCCTGGGTTTCTGCCACGGTTTTAATATTCATTTCAAGTACATTGACCCGCCTGAGGACATTAACGTGGTCATGATCGCCCCTAAAGGGCCTGGTCACCTGGTCCGCAGTGAGTATGAAAAAGGCGGTGGAGTGCCTTGCCTGGTAGCTGTTCAGCAGGATGCCACCGGTGATGCTATGGACATCGCCCTGGCCTGGGGCAACGGTATCGGCGGAGCCAGGGCCGGTATTATTGAGACGACTTACAAAGAAGAAACTGAGACAGACCTTTTTGGTGAGCAGGCCGTGTTGTGCGGCGGACTGTCAGCCCTGATTAAGGCCGGATTCGAGACGCTCGTAGAAGCCGGATATCAGCCGGAAATCGCTTATTTTGAGTGTATGCACGAAGTCAAGCTGATCGTCGATCTGATGTATCAGGGTGGACTCAGCTATATGCGATACAGTATTTCCAATACCGCTGAATATGGCGATCTGACCCGCGGACCACGGATCATCAATGAGCAGACCAAGGCGGAGATGAAAAAAATTCTTGACGAGATTTGCTCCGGTCAATTCGCTAAAGAATGGATCAACGAAGTCCATACCGGCAAAAAGAATTTCAACGCTCTTTATGAAATGGATCACGATCATAAAATCGAACAGATCGGTCGCAGACTGCGTAGGATGATGAACTGGATAGATGACAAAGAAGTGTAAACAAATAGCAGGGAAGCAAAACCATGTCCCAAAACGAAACTAAGACGGATGGCCCCGAAACCAGGACCGAAATCGAGACATCGGAAAAGAAGCCCAGTCAGATAGGAGTGCTGGACCTGGAAAGGCTGGTGGAACTTGATTTTGTGCGTACCACCGAGGCGGCGGCGCTAAGTGCCTATCGATGGCTTGGCAAAGGGGATCCCCATGCCGCCCGCATCGCCGCGATAGACGCTATGCGTGGCACCCTTGATCTGACCAGCGTTTCAGCTACCGTTATCTTCGGTGACCGGCACGATCTGCAGTCCGACGGTATAACAGTCGGTGAGAAATTGGGCAACTGGATGGAAGGCTCGCTAAAAGTGGATTTAGCAGTCATACCCGTTGATGGCGTAAATTTGGTGTCACGCGGATTGTGGGGCGCCATAACGGTTTTAGTGGCGGCCTCCAGCGAAGGCGATCAGTCTGCCCTGCTGAGACTGCCCTGCGATCACATGGAAAAGATAGCCTTTGGCCCGGCGGTAGCTGCCAGCCCGGCACAAGTGCATCTGAACGCCTCGGTTCGTGACAATCTGGAGATCATTGCCACCGGATGCCGCAAACGTGTACGGGATCTCAGTGTAGAGGTGCTAGATCGTGATCGGCATAGCGATCTCGTTGCGGATATTCGCAAAGCCGGCGCCTCGGTGTGCCTGATACGTGAAGGTGAGGTTGCCGCGTGCATGGCTCCGAGTCTGCCGGATAGCGGTATCGATGTTTATATGGGTACCGGTGGGGCGACGGAAGCGGTTATAGCCGCGGCGGCATTAAGATGCCTGGGTGGCGGTATGCTGGCACGTGTGGCCCCGCGAGACGACCAGGAAAAACAGCGGATAACCGAGGTTCTTGGCAAAGGCGCTTTCGACAAACAATATCGGGCTGATGATCTGGCTCGCGGTGATAATGTTATTTTTTGCGCCACCGGTATCAGTGACGGTAGTATTCTGCGTGGTATCCATGTGGACGGTAATCGGGCTTCTAGTTCGTCTGTGGTTATGAGAACCCGGTTCCGCACCACTCGCAAAATACACGCTACCCATGATCTCAGCAAGAAAACCATTCGTCTGCGCAGCGCCGACGGCGAAGTGGCAGTGTGATCGTCTGGATGTGAATATGCCGGAAGAAATAGAACATTTTGACAGTAACAGCAAATCGGCCATAGATGCTTTTGAGATATTAGAGCCGGTTGGCAAGCGTGTACTGATCCGCAAAGACGAAGACAAAAAAGAGACCAAAGGAGGCATTCGTCTGCCTGACAACATCGAGATTCCCACTATTACCGGTCGGGTTGTGGCTGTTTCCGCTGAGATTGAATCCGATCCGGTTGTTCCGCTGAAGCGTTACGACAAAGTGCTGTTCAACCCCAAAAATGCCATCCCGGTGGACTTTGAAGGTGACAATCGTCTATTTGTTATCGATTTGGAAAACGTTGTGGCCGTTTTTCGGCGTAATCCCTGACCGGTTAAAAGCCTGTTAAGTTTGTATTTTGCGATTAGTTCCGGAAGATCGTTATGCAGGTAATACTTGATAGTAATCAAATCGCGGCCCTGCTGGAAAAGATTGCGGCCGAGATTACCGCGGCAACGCCGTCGGATGAGCCTTTGGCACTGGTAGGAATTCGCTCACGAGGCGAGATACTGGCCCAACGACTGCAAAAGCTGCTTGAGGATAAATGGTCCAGACAAGTAGATCGGGGCACGCTGGATATTACCCTTTATCGGGATGATTTGAGCCAAATGGGTTATCAGCAGCCGACGGTCCGATCAACGGAAATTGATTTTGATGTTGATGATCGGCTGATTATCCTGATCGACGATGTTCTCAATACCGGTCGTTCCGTGCGGTCCGCCCTGGATGCCCTGATAGACCTGGGTCGTCCGCGGATTATTCAGTTGGCGATTCTGATAGATCGCGGCAGCCGTGAGTTGCCTATCGGCGCCGATTATGTGGGTAAAACAATCGAGGCTCCTTCTGATAAACGGGTCCAGGTTTATTTGCGCGAGGAGGATGGCAGGGAAGAAGTCGTATTGGAGTAAACCCATGTCACAAAAAGCCGTTGAAAAGATCGATCCCGGAGTCGCGAAAATCGAAGCAGGACCACAAGGAACCGAAACCAAACATTCCAGACGTAAGAGCGAGCCAAAATTCACCTGGCGCCGCAAACACCTGCTGGGTCTGCAGGACTTATCGCGGGAAGAACTTTTTCACATTCTCGATACCGCCGTGGGCTTTGAGGAGATTTCTCGCCGTTCGATCAAAAAGGCGCCCGCTTTACGCGGCAAGGTAATGGTAAACCTGTTTTTCGAGGATAGTACCCGTACCCGCAACAGTTTCACCCTGGCCGCCAGCCGTCTCAGCGCCGACGTGCTGGAATTCACCGCTAAGGCCAGCAGTGTTTCCAAAGGTGAAACGCTTCGCGACACCGCCCGCAACCTCGAAGCTATGGGTATCGACATAGTCGTAATCCGTCACAGTTCCGGTGGTGCTCCGCATCTTTTATCGCAATGCATAGACGCCTGTGTGGTAAATGCCGGCGACGGTTTCCATGAACATCCCACCCAGGGTTTGCTGGACATTTTCACCATTCGCCAACTCCGCGGCGATCTGAAGGGCCTCAAGGTTGCCATCGTCGGTGACATTACCCATTCCCGCGTGGCCCGCAGTAATATTTGGGGCCTGCATACCCTGGGCGCCGAGGTTTTTTTGGTTGGTCCCGCTACGCTTATGCCTTCCGGCGTAAATCAATTGCCGGTTACCGTTTGCCATGATTTCGACGAGATCATCGGTCAGATGGACGTGCTCAATATGTTGCGTATCCAGTTCGAACGAATCGGCAGTCCTGTTCTGCCTTCGGTTCGCGAGTATTCGCGTTTGTTCGGCTTGACCGTCGATCGCATGAAGCGTGCCAAAAAAGACGTTATTGTTATGCATCCCGGCCCGATCAATCGCGGCCTGGAAATCGATAGCGAAATCGCTGATGGTCCCAATAGTACCATCCTCAAGCAGGTAAGCAACGGTCTGGCTGTCCGAATGGCGGTACTGTTCCTGGTCAACCGCGCCGCCGCCGAGACAAAAAAAAGCGAAGCAACGGTAGAAATGATATGATAGAGTTACTAATCAAAAATGGGCACATCGTTGATCCGGCAAATAATATTGACATGGTTGGCGATGTACTGGTTCGAGACGGCGTGATAAGAGAACTCGGCAAAGTTAACGGTGACGGGCGTGATGTTATCGACGCCTCGAATTTGCTGGTGGTTCCCGGGCTGATCGATATGCATGTTCATTTGCGGGAGCCGGGCGATGAAGAGGAAGAAACCATCGCCAGCGGTTCCGCCGCGGCCGTAGCCGGGGGCTTTACCTCGGTGGCATGTATGCCTAACACCGAACCGACTATCGACAACGAAGCTACTGTAGATTTTGTTTATCGTCGGGCCGATCGGGCCGACAAAGCCAATGTTTTTGCTGTTGGTGCGATTACCAAAGGTCGCCAAGGCAAGGAACTGGCTGAGATGGGCCAAATGGTCCGGGGCGGCGCGGTGGCTTTCAGTGACGATGGCGAAGGTGTACAGAGCGCATCTGTTATGCTGCACGCCCTGAAATATGCCGGTATGTTCGATAAGGTTATAATGCAGCATTGCCAGGACAATGCCCTGGCAGGCGACGGTTGTATGAATTCCGGTTATTTGGCCACGGTCCTGGGGCTGCCGGGAATAGCTCCCCTGGCGGAAGAACTTATGCTGTATCGCGATGTGCAACTGGCCAAACAGGCTTCAGCTCGGCTCCACGTTCAGCATATAACGACCGCTGGTTCGGTCGAGATTCTCCGCCAAGCCAAACGCCAGGGTTCAAAGGTGACCGCTGAGGTCGCCCCCCATCATTTGCTGTTGACGGAAGAAGGCTGTCGCAGCTACGATCCGAATTACAAAATGAATCCTCCCCTGCGCACCCAAAAAGATATAGAAGCCCTGCGGCAGGGAGTGGCCGACGGAACTATCGATTGCCTGGCCAGCGATCATGCCCCGCATCTGCGCAGTGAAAAAGAATTGGAGTTTCTTCATGCTCCGTTCGGTATAATTTCGCTGGATTGTGCCCTTGGACTCTACGTCAAGGCACTGATTGAAACTCAAACCATCGATTGGCCCCGATTGATTGAAATGATGACGATTAATCCCGCTGAGATTTTGAGGATCGACCGTGGCACTTTAAGCGTAGGCGCTCGGGCAGATATCACTATTATCGATCCTCACCATTCCTGGCGTGTTTGTGTGGATGAGTTCAAGTCAAAAAGCCGTAACTGCCCTTACGATGGCTGGGAGCTTGGCGCCCGGGCCGTCTGTACTATCGTAAATGGAGTGGTCCAGTTGCAATTAATCCCTCACAAATGCGGTAGTTGAACAAATGCCATTTTTGATCGACGGCTACAATGTCTATCATGCTGCCATGAAACTTTCCGAAGAGTGGTCCCGCATAACCCCATCGACTATGTGTGGATTCATTGCCCAGGACATGGAGCGATTGGGGGACCTGGCTACAATTGTCTTTGACGGAGCTCGACCCCGTGGCATATCGACGGAGCCAAATGGATTCGATTGTCTCAAGGTTATCTACAGCGGTCCTAAATCCGACGCCGATACGCTGATGGAACAGTTTATCCAAAAGAACACCGCGCCGCGCCGTCTGACTGTGGTAAGTTCGGATAATCGCATCCGGCGTATCGCCCGGCGGCGCAAAGCAACCTCGTTAGCCGCCCCGGAATACCTGGGCGATCTTATAAAACGGTGCCGGCAGCCGCCCAGGCAGCCGAAAGAACCTCGCGAAAAACGCCACGGCGTACAGGAAGGCCAACTTAACCGGTGGTTGGAGCTTTTCGGTATCGACCCCGATCAGCCACCCGATGATACAGATATGATAAGTTTCTGAAAAAACGACGCCATATAACCCATTGGGTATATTGTAACAGAATTCATTATTGAAGGAAAACCCAAGCGTGCGCAGATTATTCCTTTGTTTTATCGCGGCAGTAGCGTCGGTCGTAGGCGGTTGTTGCCAAACGTATGACTGGCCGCAATGGAGATATGATCATACTCGCAGCAATTGTACAGACCAAAAGCTGTCGGACGAGTTGCATTTGCTGTGGCAGAGGGATTTTCCACCGCCGCAGCGAGCGTGGACCGACATACAGAACGAGTCGATCTATTTTGATGAATCTTATACGCCGATCGTGATGGGGAAACACATTATTGTCGGGTCAATGAATGAAGATTGTGTTATCGCTTACGATACCAATACGGGTATGGAGAAATGGCGATTTCTCACCGGTGGGCCGGTTCGGCTGGCGCCGGTGGGGTTCGACGGAAAGGTAGCGTTCGTTAGTGACGATGGGTATTGCTACTGTGTCAATGCAGTAAACGGCAGGGGTGTGTGGGAGCGATTACTGGCGCCGAAGGATTACAAAATCATCGCCAACAAGCGCATCTGCTCGATGTGGCCGGCAAGGGGCGCGCCGGTCTATGAGGATGGCAGGCTATACATGGCCGCCGGGGTGTTCAATTTCACAGGCATATTCTACTACTGCCTGGAAGCCGAGACGGGCGAAGTTGTCTGGTGTAATAGCGATATCGGGCAGCAATGGGCCAGGCAGCCGCACAGCCCTTATTCATTCAGCACAATATCACCGCAGGGCTATACCGCCATCAACGGCGATATCATAGCCTTTTCCGGCGGCAGGTCCGCTCCTGCGTTTTTCCTGAAATCCGATGGTCGTTTGCTGCATTGCAGTCCGGAACAGAACGGCACCAGGAAAATGGCCGGCGACTACTGTTTGCAGGCCGGTGGCAAGTACTTCATGAGTAGAGAAGTTGTGTATTTTGCGGACGGGGCCGAGGCGTCGCACTTCCCATACTTTCAGCGCGGATGCATGGACGGTGATATCCTGTGGCACCTTGAGGACCTCAAACAGCACAAAGTCGAAACGATGGATCTCTCACAGAATCCTGAAGATGTAAAAGGCAGGACCGTGCTGGAACTTACTAAATTCGATGACGATAATGCCAGGCATCGCTGGTACACGTATGAAGAGATGAGCTTTCTCAAAGCATCTGACAAATTGTTCTTCAGTGGCAGCGATGGTATGTTGCTTGGCTACAATATCGTCCATGGAAAAGACGGAACCCCAAAACTCAACCGTTTTTGGACCTACACGGACCACATCGAAGATACGTTCGAGGATTTCTTCGCCAGACAGAACAAGAAGGTCGAAACCCAAATTGAAAAAGTTGAAGAAAAATATGCCGAAAAAATCAAGGGTAAATCCAAACAGTACATAGAGAAAGCCCTAAAAGAAAGGGATGACGAAATTAGCGGGATCACACAATCCCTGGGCGCCATACGGCCGGAACCTTTCAGGAGCAGGGACAGGCCGTTTTCTATGATTGCCGCCGACCGTAAGCTTTTTGTAATGACGCGGTCCGGGAAACTGCTTTGCTTTTCAGCCAGGGAAACCGAGATTCCAGCCAGGTTTACAACAGACTATGACAAGTCACTGCTGGAAGCCCCAGTAAACCCTGACATTGAGAAGATGACCGGAGATTTCGAATTTCCTGTCGGCTATGCAATGGTTATCGGTATAGGTGACGGTCAGTTGCCGGTCCAGCTCTATAACCAGACCAGGCTCAACATTGTCGTAGTGGACGCCGACAGGGAGAAAGCTGACGAGTTTAAGGTCAGGATGTGTCAGGCCGGTATTTATGGTGAACGTATGCAGGTAATTTGCTGCGATCCTTTCAAGTTCCCTATGTCGCAATACTTCGCGAAACTTATCATCTGCAACGAGCCGTTGTCACAGGGATTTGATGCTGTCAGGCATAAGCCGGAAGATATGTACAGGTTGCTGAGACCTTATGGCGGCAAGCTGCTCGTAAAAAAAGGCACTATCGCCGAAAACTGGGTTACCAAAGCCGATCTCTCAAAAGCCCGCGTCAGCCAGGATAGTAACTGGCTGACGGTTGAGCGAGTCGGAAAACTCGAAGGCGCCGGCTACTGGACACATAATTACTGCGACAGCTATCAGTCGTCCATCTCGAAGGATACGATCGCCAAGGCGCCATTTGGACTTCTATGGTTTGGTGGAGCAACGAATGATGAGATACTGCCGCGTCATCAGCATGGTCCGACTCCGATGGTGATTAACGGCAGGATTATCGTACCCGGAGTAAGCCTTGTCCGTTGCATGGATGCTTATACCGGATTGGTTATATGGGAGTACAGACACGGGGGCATTGGCAGACAGTACAACACAATGTTCGATATACCCGTGCCGTTTGCGCCTCATGGTTGGGGCGCAACCGGATACGGAAGCAATCTTGTCGCTGTCGAGGACGGAGTTTATCTCAATACCGTGGGCACTATGCGTAAGCTTGATCTGGATACCGGCAAGGTATTGGCCGAATGGAGAATCGAAGGCGACGGCAAACAATTCAAGATAGGAACACATCTGGTCTATAAGGATAAGATTATTATTACCGTCATGCCGTATGAGGTGGTGCCGGATCGCAAGGAGAAAGAAGAGGAGATTACCGAGCCTGTGCTCGAAAATGTTGACTACGCTATCAACAGCAAATGGCTTATGGTTTTGGATCGATCCACCGGAAAAAAGATATGGTCACGTCAAGCCGAGCAAATGATCGTCCACAACAACGTCGTTGCCGCCGAAGGCAAAGTCTTCATGATCGATTCGTACACTCCGAAAAGCCGTGAGCGACTCATCCGAAAGGGAATCAAAGTTAACGGTACAGGAGTGCTCTACTCGCTCGACCTGGAGACCGGCGATGTGATATGGCAAACAGATAAGGATATATTTGGCACGTTTCTGAGCTACTCGGACAAACACAGGGCGCTTATTCAGGGCGCCGCCAGATTTCGTGACCGGCCCGACGATCAGAGCAAGCGGGGCATTGTTGTCTATAACGCATCCGATGGGGAAGTACTTTGGCAGGACCTGAAATGGTCCTTTGACGGTCAGTTGATGATTTACAAGGACCTTGTCATAATGAACGGTCAGGGCGGGTATGCAAGGAATATCACCGACGGACAGATGCACAGCATTCTAACACCGGAAAGCGGCCCGTTCTATGACAAGTCCAGGTGGCAGTGGAGGCGTGATTATGGTTGTTGTACAGCGATAGGAAGCCAGAACCTGCTGGCCTTCAGGTCCGGCTGTGCCGGTTATGTTGACATGACAACCGGCGGTCTCGGAACGCACAATCTCGGAGGCTTCAAGTCAGGCTGTACCACCAACATGATTCCTGCCGACGGTATTGTTGCCATTCCTGACTATACCCGCACCTGCACTTGTGCGTATCAGAATCAGGCTTCGCTGGCCGTTATTCACATGCCCGAAATGATGCAGTATGCGGATATCAATGTATCGCAGATACCTGAAGACAAGAAACGTGCCGTTGCGGTCAATTTTGCCGCTCATGGTTGGGTTTTTGAAGAAGACCGGATGTGGCAGCCGTTCAACGGTCTTGGTTTTGGCAAATGCCCCAATGTGTTCGTACCTGCCGCGGGGATCCTGCGCCATAGTTTCTCACGGGAACAGGAACAGACAATACACGCCGAAGTGAAAAAGAACGGCAGGTACACGGCAACGAGAGAGTATTCCAAAAAAGAACTTGCCGAATGGTTTGGAATCGAGAAGCTGATTTTTGATATAGAGATAGACAAGGCATCCGTACCGGTGACCGACAGAAACAATCAAATGCCAACCAGCGTTACCGTTATCCCCGCAGAACAGGCAAGCGGGAATACACCTGTTCCCTTCAGTGTATGGCTGATGAATGACGACATGACCGGGAAAGAGATACTGACTGT
This sequence comes from uncultured Pirellulales bacterium, assembly GCA_964537505.1. Lineage (GTDB taxonomy): Bacteria > Planctomycetota > Phycisphaerae > Sedimentisphaerales > SM23-30 > DAINBT01. Next base: position 25,965 of record CAZICK010000011.1, on the reverse strand, counting down.
TGACATAGCTCGCGACAAAGGCGATTCCCAGGGCCGAATCACGATCAAACACAATCCCGCCAAGGGGCATCTCTGGCTCGGCGGGAGTGATCGCAGTCGTGTGTTGGTTGTCCCGGCCGCAAAGAGCGTCAATCATCTTTTGATGTACGGCGATGATTTTGCAACCAATAAGGTTGCCTGTACAGGTTATGAGGGAATGCGTGAGATTATCGTATGGGGACTTGGGACTGACAAGCCTTGTACCCTGCGTTTGATTTTTGCCGAGCTTGACGGGAATATCAAGCCGGATCAGCGTGTCTTTGATGTAGAGGTCAACGGCAAAATAGTTATTGAGAACCTGGATATCCGCAAAGAAACCGGTGGCCCATACCGTCCGCTCGTCAAAGAGATCGGGCCAATCACTTGTACCTACAAGCTCCCCAGGTTTCCCGAACGTGAGAATTTCGGTTCCATAGACACTCCCGGCATCCGTCTGAGGCTGATCCCCAAAAAGGGCAACACCATTCTCTGTGCCCTGGAAGCAGTAGCACAAGAGCAGGACGGTGACGCTCGAACAATCAGTTCGGCAGACTGAGTGTCGTTATGGTTAGCGGCACAATGTTAAACAAGCTGTGGATCATAATCGGTATCAGCAGATTCCCGTAACGTTCGTAGCAGTACCCCAATCCGATTCCCAATACCAGCAGCGCCGGCCAGTGCTGCCAGTCGGCGTGAAATGAGACAAATAAAACAGCCGCTATGATGATTCCAAGCCAACGATATTTGGCGGGCAGGTGTTCGGACCGGGTGGTCTCACCGTCGATGCCGGTGGTATAGTCGGGCAATATGCCAACGCTTGATTGCCGATTACGCGCCAACAGGGCGATAAGAAAATTCTGCAATAGTCCGCGAAATAACAACTCCTCCGCCAGCGGCGCTACCAACGCCGGCGAGACCCACAACAATATCATACTCAGCAGCGGAGGATTCTTTCCCAACAGATCCAAAAACTCGTGCTTTTGAATCTGTTCGTAACCAAACGCCTCGCAACCCAGCAATGTTACCATCATCGCCAGAAATGTCAAGCCGAACACGACTATGGAGTAAATAAAAACCAGACTCACAGTTCTGCCCGGTCGCTGAGCGGATATCCCAAAGGCCTTAAGCCCTCCGGCAAAACGCCGCGATCCGATGAACACGATCACCACTGCCGTGACCAATTGCCCCGCCGCCAAAATCAGCCATGCCAACTGACGCTGCTGCCAGGTCGGTTCATCCTGACCGCTTAAAACCGTCCCCGCCGCCAGCATCGTACAGGCATACAGCAACGCAATCAGCAACACATCGCCCGGGAGTATTCCATGCCGGCGCTGCGGCGCCAGATCAAAAGCCAGCCGCCCCCATTGGGCCTGCCACAACCATACAAAAAAAACAACCAGGCTCGCTGCATACCAGAGATACTCAAGACTACACAGCCAAATCATTTGTGCTTTTTAACTTTCCGGCTTTGGGGTTTTTCCCCGGCCATGCCCAGTTCCCTGCTGCGCTGAGCCGCGCGTTTTATGGTTTGCCTGATAACATTTTTTACATCGGACGCCTCAAGAATCTTTCTGCCGGCCACCGTAGTGCCATTAGGCGAAGAAACCATTTCAATCAATTCCCTCGGTTCGACCTTCCATTCGTCGAGCAGCTTTGCGGTTCCGGTAAACGTTTTCAGAACCAGTTCCCTGACCATATCTTTATCCAGGCCTTCCTCAGCACCCGCCGAGATGAAACTTTCGAACACATACGCCACAAACGCCGGGCCTGATCCGCTCAAGCCGGTGATGGCGTCAAGCTGTTCCTCTTCAACCATCAACGCCAGGCCCGCACACTGGAGAATCCGGCGGACACATTCCATGTCCGTAACCGTCACATTTTCGGCAGCTACAAACCCCGCCGCCATCTCGCCTACCAAACATGCCGCATTCGGCATCATTCTGACGATTTTGCCCGGCAAATACTGCCGTATTCGGTCAATGTGTATGCCGGCCATAATCGAAATGATTATATGTTCCGGCCGAACCAGCGGCTTCAGATCAATCACCGCCTCGGGAAAATGCTGTGGCTCGAATGATAACACCACAATATCGGATTTTTTTATAACCTGCTTGTTGTCGCTGGTTACACGCACGCCATAGCGGGTTCTGATGGCTTTACGCCGCTTCTCCTGGGGGTCACCGCAAATAATGTTTCCCGGATACGTCAACTTGGCATGCAGTATAGCCGCGACCAGCGCTGATCCCATTTTGCCCGACCCTATGAATCCAATCTTGTATCTACTTTCCATGATGTCCATTTTTTCTCCTATGTTAAAACTTATGGAACATTAAAAGTGGTCATGCCACCTCCTTGATCCCGTAATTGCTTATCATACAGATAGTTGCGTTCCTTATGTTCAACATCGGCATTTTTTTGCTGATTTTCTCAAAAAATAATTTCAGATTGAACACCTTGGCAGCGGCTACGTATAGAATAATATGAAAGCTATGAAATGTAAAGGAGAACGAAAGCCTGGTGCCGACAAACAACTAAAAAAACAACCACACACAACGACATTTTCCTCCTCCTTTTGGGGCAAATAAGTCTTGCCTGATACGTAAGTTAGAATTATTTGCCCCAAAATTTTTAAAAACCTCCTCCTAGCGGTCCGCTTCTTTTGGGCGGGCCGTTTTTAATTGTGAAACGTTGATTCTGATACCAAAGAAAACCACAAAAACCATTGCCAAGAAATAGTTGACACCACCCAGATAATGGATATAATGGTTGTTTTCGGCAGCTTGTTTGGCTGTGTAAGTGTTTACAAACAGGAGATTTAGTGAAAAATGGGACGCAGACGCGACAGATTGAATAAACGTTTGGCCAGGGCCATTGCTACCAGACATGAAAATTCCCTGAAAAAGGCGAAAGAGCAATCCCGCCGGGATCAGCAAATGCACGACATTCTCAAGCAGGGACAACTACCATATACCCCCGGAGTAATGAGCTGGTTGAGTGGACAACTAAACAAAAAAGCCTCCCGCATAACACCTGAAGACGTAAAGGCTCTACTGGCCTGACCAGGCAAGGTAGTTTTGTCAGAACGTCTTATTTTCAAAGTCGGGCTTTGTTGAACATTCTAAGTAATTGGTTCATTTGAGCAGGGAGGCTCGAATTATGTCCCACGATGCTTTTGACCGAATGTGCGATTATGGCGACGGCCAAAAAGCGAATTCTTCTGTGCGTCTGCCTTCGCTGCCTCAGCGCCTGCCCATTGTCGAAAGGATTATGTCTGAAGCCATCAGAGACCCGCTCATCGCCCATTATCGCAAACGCAGCCAGTTTACCTTTTTCTGTGGTGCCGATCCTGACCAACTGGGCGGCCATGACGGCCAACTCGAGGTGGTAGGTCGCTGCCTGGAATGGTTCGTGTTTGATTATCTCATCGACGAACTTGGCTCCACTCCCGCCCAGCATTGGTTTAACCTCAACGCCGACGAGCTTTCCCCCCAGGATCGGACCGATGCCGCCGACTGTCTCAATTTCATCCTTGGAATATTTGAAATCACAAAAGTCGTTCCCGGCAAAAACTTTACCGCTTTGGACCTGATGCGGCGTGGAGAAAGTTATCATATCAGCGAACACATCGTCAGTGAGGAACTCACCGCCGGCCAACTATTGCTGTCTCGTGTTTTTCCGCATCGCAGTGGCTATGTCCTTTCCGGTATGGCCGTGCTTATGACTAAAAACGCCACCGCCGAAATCAAGCACCTCATCCGCAGTGACAAACTAAAACCCGATTATATTCTGCCGACCCTTGACGGCCTGGAACTGGAAAATATGTTTGGTCGCTCTTTCAAAGAAATCGAATCCGCCACAACCCTGGACCAGTTGCAGCAGCAATTAAAACGCTACGTCAAAGAAATTAATCCGAACCATCTGACCTTCGAAGAATTGCAAAAGCTGATAAACGACAGTGACGAACCAGTCAAACTTCTCGGCCGGATTGCCCAGGACCTTGAAATCTACTGCCGCCACGAAATGGACCTCATTTTCGCTCTGATCCTGGCAGTCTGGAACAAAATCCATCGAATCTGACCAGGCTCAGATATGAAACAGCCCCCGCTGAATCAGCCCGGCATCTGCTCAAGGAACTTCCCCAGCCCCTTCATAAACATCTCTACTGCCAGCGTCGTCAGTAACAACCCCATCAGGCATTCTGCCGCTTTGAGCCCTCTTTCGCCAAGCACCCGGTTGAACCAGCCGGCACACAGCAAAATTATTCCCGAGACAAACCACGCAGCTACTAACGCCAGCAGCCACGACCAGCACCGTTGCGGCGCCCTTGCCATCAGCAGCATAACTGTTGCTATCGCTGACGGGCCTGCAATCAATGGCACTGCCAACGGCACAATAAACGGCTCACCTTGCTCTTCTTTCTGAAACGCATCACCCCCAAACCCGGAAAACACCATCTTAATAGCGATCAGTAACAGGATAATCCCACCGGCAATGCCCAGCGATGGTTCAGATAAATGCAGTACCAGCATAATATACCGCCCGGTGAACAAAAATACCACCAGTACCAGCAGAGCAATACACAGCTCACGAGCCAAAACCTGCCGACGCCGCTGCGGTTTCATATCTTTGAGTATGCACGTGAACACCACTGCATTGCCGATAGGGTCCATTACCAGAAACAGTAACATTGCTGCCGAAAGTGTTGACATAACTGTATCCTTTTATATTTTCAATTCCTTCGGTCCGATCGTTGCCACGGTAAAGTTCTCCGCCTTGTGTTCTCTGGCGAAATCCACCACGTCATCGACCGTAAGCGAGATAATTTTCTGCTCGATCTCCTCCAGGGACCGTACTCGTCCCAGATGATAATAATCACCTGCGCAGGCTGCCGCCCGCGCTGACGTCGATTCTCCCTGCATGATCAGCGACGCCCGCAGCCCGACCTTGGCCCGATCCAGTTCATCCTGCGTTATCCCATCTGCCAGCTTGACCAGCTCGGCAATCATAACATCCAGCGCTTCCTGAGCCTTATCCGGTGAGCTTCCAACGTAGCACTGCACCGCACCGAATTTGCCTATTATCCTGTGATTGGCGCCCACCGCATAGCACAGACCCCGTTTTTCCCGCACCTCGGCAAACAGCCGACTGCCCATCCCTCCCGACAGAACGCCCACTGCCGCCAGCGCCTTATAGTAGTCCTTATGGAGGACATTGACCGACGGATACATCAATCCGATATGAACCTGAGCCCCTTCATTGGGTTGGTGATAAAACTGGCTTTGACATTTTCCCTCGGGCAGTTCCGCAATCTCCCGGCCCTGCCACGAGCCGAAGTTTTCCTCTACAGCTTTTTTCAGCCGATCAAAATCAATGTTACCGGCTACTGCCAGGATCGTCTTTTGCGGCGAAAAACAATCAGCCCAATGCTTCTTAACAACATCAACATCAAGTGTTTGCAACTGGTCCTTCTTGCCCGGAGAAGGCCTTCCAAACGGATACGGCAGAAACTTCTCGTGTACCAGTAGCGACAGTTTGTGCCGTGGGTCGTCCTCCAACGATTCCAACGCCTGCAGCGACAACTGCCGGCACGCCTCGAACTGATCCGGGGCCAGGATCGGCTTCCTGATGATATCCGCGTATATCTTCAGTGTTTCCAGGAGGTTATCTGCGACCAGCCCACCCGATAAACTACTGTGCAGACTCAGTACTTGGTTGTTTCGCTGCAGCCCCAGACCGTCCAGTCGGTCATTTAACGCACGGTTGTCCATCGCCCCGGCCCCCCGGAAGACCAATTCAGACAAAACCGTCCCGCTTCCGCTATGCTTCTGCGGATCATGCGCCGCACCGCCGGGCAGCAGAAAAACAAATGCCCCGGAAGCAACCTCTTTTATCGACTCGGCAACTAACGTCATGCCATTACTGAACTTATGAATCATTACCGCTTGTTCATCCACTCCAAACCTCGCTCTGGTAACCTTCTACTTCGACCAAAAACAAAGATCCTCAATAGCTAGTCGCATCATTCTATGAATTCCGCCAAACGCATTCAACTGCAAACTTGCTCTCAGACCGGCAGATGGTAATCGTCAACGTTTACGGGCAACGGTTCCCGATTATTTTGGTTCGCCCGTTCCGCCGAGATTATTCTCCAAACGACCAAAATTGTTAATTACAACCCATTTTAGTGCCGATCAACACCTGCATAGGAATACTTTATTAGCGGAGTTCTTTTTCCTTGACCGTGGTACTCGGAAACCATATACTCCTGCGTACAATTGTTGATATCGTAATGGAGAAAAGACTAGCGAGACGCTCGTAACTTACTACATAGGACAAAGTTATACTAATGCCCGCTAAACAAAAAAAGATCGCCGACGAAGCCGTAGCAGAGGAAGAAACCACCGCAAAAACGCGGACAGAAAAATCCCCGGCCAAAGATGAGGGAGAAAAACCGCTAACTCCAGACGAGATAGAGGGATATCGCCAACTTCTTTGCCAGAAAAGAAAAGAATTGGTTGGCGATCTCGGCCACATGAGCGAGGGTGCATTGGAGGGAGGTCGCCAGGATTCTTCCGGCGAGTTGTCCAGCTTGCCCGTTCACATGGCTGATGTCGGCACCGACAACTATGAGCAGGAATTCACTTTGGGCCTGATCGAGAGTGACAGAAAACTGCTGACGGACATTGATCGCGCCTTGGGAAAAATCAAAAATGGGACTTTTGGCATTTGCGAAGGTACCGATGAGGTCATCGGCCGCGCCCGATTGGATGCCATGCCCTGGGCTCGCTATAGCGTGAAATTCGCTGGTAAAATCGAGCGGGGCCTAGTTGAGCCGCCAGATAAAAGCGAACCTGCCAAAGAAGAAGAAGAAGAGGAAGAAGCGGAATAAATATACCAAATACTCGCCCCTGCCGGAAGTTATCACATACATTGGATGTAACCGGCGACAGGAATCGGAAGCGGTCGCACCATGCCGAAAAAAACCTCTCACAATCGCGACCACCAGTCACCGCCCAACCAAAAGGCGCCTGCCAAATACGCTTATCGAAGCCTAAATGCGCATTTGCGTTTGGGGCTGACGATGGCCGCCGGATTAGCCGCCGATCTGCTCAGCAAAACATGGGCCGTCGAACACCTGGGCAATCCGCAGCAGGTTTATCCTCAGCCGTTAACGATTATTGACGGGTACGTTCGTTTTATTACGGTATTCAATACCGGCGCCGTAGCCGGAATGGCCGCGGGTAAAACAACACTACTTCTTATTGCTTCTGTTGTCGCGATCATTTTCCTGTTATGGCTGTTCGCTGCCAGCCGACCGGATCAGCGATTATCACACCTCGCATTGGGTATGCTCTTGGCAGGGGCGATGGGAAATATGTACGATCGGCTCTTTAACAGTGGAAAGGTCGTGGATTTTATCGAGATCAACCTGCACTTTTGGCCCGCCAACCCCTGGCCGACCTTCAATATCGCGGACATCTTTCTTACTGTGGGCGTAGCCATCCTGCTGCTGAGCTTACTACTGAAAAACTAACCCCCAATCCCTGACCCCCGATCCCCCTACTCACCGCGGATCCGGCACAGGATGAAGCGCCACCAGCTTCGGCCTATCCGCAGGCGAAAACACATTACTGCGATCAAATATCGCGATCACTCGCCTCTGCGGCCCACGCTCGCCAACACGAACCAAAATATAAGCCGTAAACACGTCACTACGTACCGTCACCAGATTACTTACTCGATGAAACAACACATCTCGCTCCTCAAGATCATCTTCTACAGAATCGCTGTTATAATCAGGTCCGGTCTGAAGCGTCGACGGAACGGTTGGCGGATTGATATTCCAGGTATCTAAGTATTGTCGTATGTCATACGTCGATACAATAGCTGGATTAACAGGCAGTACAGTGGTAGCGACAACTTGTAAAAGTTGAGCAATATTTCTGAAACCAGGGTATTCATCAATACCGGCAATGTTTGTTTCGCCGTATCTGCCAGTTGGCCCGGAATAATTTGGCCCTACAATTGGTGATAAGTCCAATTTGTCTCGAAATGCCACAATACCCTGTGCCAGATTGGAATTGTCCGCAAAAAACGGGTACACAGTTTGGGTCATAAGCCCCAGCCATGGCAACTGTTTTATCACAAACCACGGTGCTGTATTGATATTTATCCGTCCGGCGATCGTTTGCTCATAGTATTGCGGCAGGTTCTCAGGTTCTGAAAAAGCAGTAGAACTATCATCCGGCCCGGCGATATATGGCGGCGTACCTGTTCCAACAAGCGGCGATAATGGATCTATATCCACATGATCGCCATCTTGATCGATCCAGTCATACATGGGATTGTCGGACGTCATAAGATCACCGTCATTATCAACTCCGTCATTGGACGGATCGAAATAAGTAAGAAAATTCATCAAGTTTTGGTAATCGGGATTATCCAGGCGAATCTTTCCAAAGCTACCCATTTCAATGGCGGTTCCCAGGAGTTCCTGATCCGACGTGGGACCGGGAGCTTTAATGGCTACCTGTGAGTCCACAATCCCCTGCCAGAGCGTTTGGCATTGATTCGCACCCGTGGCGGTATCATAACTAAAGCCAACAGCCATTACCTTCTCTATCTCACCGAGGTTACGCAAAGATTCACTCGTCGCAACAAGTTGAACCTTGTCAATACCCGGTAGTGAAGCATTCGTCAGTGTTATAGAATCACCCAGTCTAGGGCCAGCGATATCTACCGAAGAGACCCATGGGTTATAGGTGGCGCCACCACCGGAATCAGCCGGTAACAGGAAGTTAGTGTTGCTTAGCGGAAGCTCTTCGGTTCTTTCCCATATGTCCACCACATTGGCACCTGCGCCTAGCATATTGCTCTGAACCGTGACACAATCTACTGGCATATTGATTCCCGTTGTTGGATAGTCTATTTTTCGTATGATAATCTGATCGTTTGCTGCCAAATCTGGCAGAGCCACAACATTAGGTGGGGTAGATATATTTGTACGTGATGCAAATGCGATTGTTGGATCACCTCCGGTGGAGGTAAACAACAATGCGGCTGTATCGCCCGAAGTTCCACATGCCAACAGTGTACCTGCCGGCAGCGACACTACCGTAGCGGTGGTTGCACCGATCACGACTATTTCGTATTCTGCCAGGTCTTTTGTGTCCGCATCATCAGGATTGAAAACCTCAATAGCGTAATACATGCCATTGGTGGTTGCAGGCGCAGATGGTGAACTCACAGCACTATCAACATTGATATAGCCAATCTTGGATATGAACAGAGTATCTTGTGTTAACCCGTCAACATCTTCCACGCCAAAATATGTGAGAGTAGTACCGACAGTGTGCGCCGTTGGGTCTAAGCTAGAGTCCTGATAGTCAACCAGATTTACCGCAAACTGCCACGCCAGCGATTCGCGGGTGTATTCCCCGAACCTCGCTTCTATCGTTGCATCATCCGGCAGACCCATATATATAGCACCGGCCAGTTGTTCCAGCGTTTGTCCTTCAATCGTACCAGGCCCTGAACCTACTGCCGGAATAATGGGTGGACTTATGCTTGCTTTTCTCTGCCCATTTGGTAAAGACAGCGACCCTGGCAATGGAAAGGTCACTGGATAAGCACTATTATTATAAGGTCGAACAATCCGATCAAAACTATACGCCGTACATATATGACGAACAAGATAATTACCACTTCCAGCGAGAGCCGATGATTTTTCATACCATGCGGGTAATTCACTTTGCTTATTATAGGGTACAAATTTACCGCCGGATAGATAATCCGGATCAAGTGTGTCCGGCCAGAAAATTCCAAAGCGAGGAGTTACGCCTGAGTATAAAAAGAATCGGTTTCTCAGCTCCAACTCATCTGATATATCAAACGGCTGATAAAACTCCGTTGGTCTCAATGGATCGACAAACGGATTTAATATGCGCATAGCCGCACCATTGTCATATTGGATATCATAACCATAATCGGTAGGCGGTAGTGCTGCTAGTACCGTACCGTACCTTGCTATTTGAATAGTTGTGGCATCCAGACCATTGGCTATATCTGTTGAACTCATCAGTTTGTTAAGATTAATATGCGACAATCTTGATCCATCCCAGTCCCCGCCTACTAATGTTGGATCACGGTATGCCGTATTGATATTTATCATGCCGCCGTTGTCGATAATTCTCACTGCGGTATAGATGTTCTGTCCCTGCGGACCGGTAATATTCGGCACCTTCACCCATCGTGAATCAGCAACTCCGTCGCCATCAGCATCGGCTCGCGCACCCCAGGGGAACGTGGACCGAATGGTGGAGTCAAGATTTGCCCTGTCTTTTATAATTCCCATTCCGTCCAAGTCACTGACAATTCGCGCAACGGTGAATTTATGAGGTAACAATATATCACCAGAAAAGTTGGAAACCCAATACCACCACCAATACGTCCCGTTGGTGTCCCACTGATCCGTTATATCCTCATTGTCCGGGTCAAAGTATCGTGCTGGTAGTACGGAAGGTATTCCAAAATTATCACTATACAGATCGGTTATGTGCCGCCAATAGAAAAATCCTACTCCCCCACCCAAATCAACATATTCCGGCTCCAGTGATGCCAGCCACGGATCGTCCGGCCCGGGATAATCCCAATACTCATTGCCCGCCGAGCCGTCCAGCATATTGCCCGTACCGCCAACCCCACCAAACAGGTCGTCCACCAATACGGTATTGATCTGATCTATGACCGTGTCGAGGCCGGTTTTCAGCGTATTTTGTTCCTCCAGGCCGCTGACCGAACTCTTTTCCGTCTGGGTGGTCGAGACAAACATCAAACCCATAATAAACAAAATCACCGTAATCACCAGCGCCATCAAAAGCGCACTGCCACGCCGCCCCTTCGATCTTTGCCTTATTGTCCGATTTATGCCTGACATCGTTTTTTATCTTTCTCGCCGTATCTTTGTGGTTGGCGTCATCTTTGTTGTCAGACCCGCTTTGGCAGATTCACAACATACGTAAACGTCTTACCTTCCGGGAAATGCCGCCGATCCTTATCATACAACGTAAACGTAAACTTTATCGCGCTCGGCCAGGGATTCGGTATTCCGGTGAAGTAAGCCAGCGTAGTATCTGAATACCAGTTAATAGTTATACCATTTGCAGTTAGTGGAAAAGATTTCATTGGTCCGATGAATGGATTTGCCGGCGCGTTCCAATAGAAGGCTTGATTCACCAATGCCCCTGAAGGATCAAACATATTTGCTGGTTCCGGATACCAACGCCATGCACTACCAAACAAACCCCCTACCTGTATCCTGAAATCCGTCACATCCGGCAGCATATACAGCTTTTGAACCGCGTCACCGCCGATCGTGCTCATTGCTACTATTGCATCTTCTACCGCCGCAATGTTAGGTCGCCGGACAAATGACACTATGTTCGACAGATCATCGTTGAAGTAAGGGCTTGCAAACTTTACAAATGGTTCATTTTTCCAGAATGCCACCGAAGCACATTCCATATCAGTATTGTCATATTGGGCTGCGAGCATTATACTATTTTGTGGCCAAGCAGAAGGAACCGGACTCAATAGCCAATGATGGACTGCGGTCATAATTTTGCACCGCCGGGTCAGTATCTTTCGCGGCGGATCAATCGTATCCGCCGGCTGCCTTGGCATATCCCACGCCTGACCGTAGAAAATACGTGCCATGTTCCCAGAGCCGCCCCCATCCATCGTCTGAAAATCGCCGTTGGCAAAAAAGGCAATCCGGTCATATCTGACCAGCCGGGCGCCGTCATCCGGATCATCTCGATGCGCCTCGAACATAATCGCCATCGGCATATCGCTGCGCAATCCGGCCAGATCGCTTTCCAACTGCCTGGTAATCGCCCGCACCTGGCGCATCATCTCGTTAAGCGCCGCCGCCTTGCCAGACGCCTCGCTGCTGCTCTTGAAGACAATCCCCGTGACCATCAGCATCATCACCGTAATGCTCACCGCCACCAGCATCTCAACCAGCGTCACCCCCCGCACCCTGCCGTGCCAACTTGTCCTTGGTACAATTTTCATCCACTCATCTACCCATCTACTCATTTACCCATCTACTCACTTAAAACGTCACCACCATCTGCTCAACATTTACCACCGGCCCAGGACCAACAAACGTTCCTGTATTCCTGTCAAAAGCCGGCGGAAAAACCCAGATGTATCTCAAGTCATCTTCCAACTCCTTCCGCAGCTTCAGGAGACACCTGCCGTCGTCAGTTTGTGTGACTTCCTCTACCTCGTAAACATAACCGTTATCCACCCAGGGTGTCGCCGGGTTTTCCATGTCTGCATCGACAATAATCGAGCCGGCTTGTAATAGCTTTGCGTGTGCCGGATTCAACTCAAATATCCTGGGAGCGGGAAGTATTGGATTATTCTTAGTGCCGCCATTGGCGGGCCTGATATAATACCTCTGAAATATAGCTGCCATAGAGCTACCATTATTAAGATCAATCCGCCACGGCACCGGAAACACCCGATCATCAGCGGCAGATGCCGCAACAGCAAGGCCATTAGCAACATTGACCGGACTTTGTACAGCGTATCGCAGACTCTTATTCTCAGTCCGCAGAGTAAAGATATAAAAGCAATATTTCCGCGGCTTGGTGTAATCAATATTCCAGTCCATGCACCGGTACAACGCACACCAGCTATAATTTCTCTTCATGGCCGTATCAAATATTGCCGCATTCAATTCCCCAAGCCCCGGATTCGCAAAACGCTGTAAATATTTCTGCACCCCGCGATCTGATATATCCACCGGCGGACACATCATATTGCCAATATCACCAATGAAATACGTAGTGAAATCTTGATATACTGTTCCTGTGACAAGATTATTCCGTTGCGACCAGAACAACCACCTTGGCTCCAGTTGACCGAGACCATTAACGGGGTCCATTACATAACTTTCATAACTTGGATAGGGCGGTAATGCGTAAGGATAAGGCTCCAGGTCATCCAGAATTAGTTGCCAGTTGCCAGATACTTTGTCCGCCCGAACATTAGGCTTGACCAGCAAATGCACATTACTGTCTCTATGTTCCATGGCATAACTCGGAAAGCCTAATTCCTTAATAATCCCTTCCAGTTGCAATCCCACCATCGCTTGCGAGTTATGGGCGTCGATACCGCTCAGGGTCGTCTCGGCTATCTTCCGGGAGTTCATCATCCCCACCGGAAACTGACACGCCACAAACACCATCCCCATAGTCAGCACCAGCACCGCGAACATGACCTCCATCAGCGAAAAACCAGATTGCCTGCCGCCTCTATTCATCACTCACCCATTCACACAATACTATCAGCTAACGCTGGTAACTATTGCCTTATGCCTCGTGCCTTCTTCCTCACTCACTAATAATCGTACCCATATACGTATTAATCAATATCCGCTCCACCTGCTCACTACTGCCATGCCGGCCGATAAACGCACTATATCGCTCTCCCGCACCAACCTCCCTCATCGCTGCCGTCACATAAACATACAACCCCAGAGCACTACTCTCGGCCCAACACCAAGGCGCATGATCCAGAGTCGATTTTCCAATGAGCGGGCAAAAATGTTCGTCGTATGACAATAATCCTCCACTGCGAAATATACTGTCATTTGCGTCGCGCTCATGTATTCTCACATCTTTTACTACCATCTGCCCGGTCGGTGAAAAAATAATACTAAAAGTAGTTGCACCGTTCAGACAATATAGATAACCATCACTATTATCATCATCCAAATAGGCATCACGTAAAGGTGATGATGGTGGCGGAGGAAAGCTGTCAACTTCCAATGATATTGCTGCTATCCCGCTCGACAGAGCAACAGGTTTGGCGTTCGCTACAGCAACAAACCGTTGCGAATCACTATATATAGTTCCGGTAGGTGAGGTATATGTTGGTGCATGTTCGATCAGCACTAGGTATTGCTGACCTTTTTCCCAGCCGTCGCGGTCGAACTGAAACCGCACTCCTGCGTATTTCTGATACTTGGCCGCATGCGCCTGCGCCTGGCCCAGGGCGCTCTTGATAAGGTTTCGCGCGGCGCTCATCTTATGCGAGCGGACCATCCCCGGCACGTTTGGCACCGTCAGCGCCGTCAGCAGCCCAACGATCGCCACCACCACCAGCATCTCTACCAGCGTAAAACCAATTGTCCATCGTTTACCAGCCATAATCCCACACTTCCTGTCTCGCGCCTTCTTTTTTCTTCCTCCCCCCTGGTGCCTATTGCCTCGTGCCTTCTTCCTAATGTCATTCCCGCGAACGCGGGAATCCATCTTCCACCATAAGATTATACGGCCGCCAATGCCTCTCGCCCACCGTCTTACCACAAAGATTTGGCACACTGGCACACCGTACCGATGCCTTCCCCCACCACACTATATCAAGCTACAATTGATCTTAGCGTCAAAAGTCGTTTACACCGTAAAATGCCCTTTGGGTATCAAAAGCAATGATTCACAATCCTTTTGACGCCGGCGTCATAATTCACTCGAAATTATATCGTCAGCAGTATCAAAAATCCCATCTTCCCCAGCCGAGCTGATCAAAGGAAAATTACCCTCCCCCTGCCACTGATACCGCAGCGGATGCCCCCACGCGTCATTCACCTCCATAAGCGGCCTTTGTTGTCTTATAGGAGCAACCGGGGTTACTTGCTCTCCAATCCAGTCATTATCATCATTGCTCGTCACATCGCTCCCCAGCCGATTTAACATCGCCCGACATTCCGGCACACTCTCAAGACACAAATACAAAAACTCAATACTGGCTCTTGCCAAAAGCCTCTCATCTCCTTTACCTTTCTCCAACAAATATTCCCAATCTTTCCATTTTGGCGATGGTAATAAGTGGCCAGTCAGATCACTTGCTGTCCATAAAACACCCAAATAAGCCCGCAAAGCATTCACCAAATCAGCAGGGTTTCCATTGGGAAAACTGAAGTTGCCGCCGGTATTTCTAACATCCCGATATTCTTCCAGCACCGCACAGAGCAGGCTGATCGTACTCTTGGTGTTCTTGATCTTGGCCTTGACCTGTACGCTTTGAGCCACCTTGATCATACCGGTAATCAGAATCATAATAATCCCGATAACCACCAACAGCTCAACCAGCGTAAAACCATGTGGCTTTTTTTCTTTTCTGCTTTTCATTGCTTGTTTCCATCACGCAATTTTATATGGTGGCCTTTACCACACTGATTCAGTCCCGTCGCTCGAAATTACAAATATCGTCTTGTGTACCATATTCCCCGTCCGGCCCCGCACTGATCAGCAGAAAACTGTCCCGATTATACGGCCGAGCTGAGGGACTGCGAAGTTTCCCGGCCCCAGTGTCGATCCCTGTTTCCGTATCCCAGATATAATTGTAAAAGTCCTTTGCCGTACCAGTATATGGCACAAGGGCAGTCATATTAAACGGATTTGTTATATAGGCATTATCATAATAATTATAAATCTCATGTATGAGATTGCCTCCGGTATTGGCCTTGTAGTACAAGATCGGCCGGGCCTTTTTAACGCTGAAATTATCCAGAATAACCGGAGTATAGGGGTTGCCCCAAACCTTTGGTTCAAAAGCGACGCCCTCCGGCGCCGCCACATCGGCCATCTTACCGATCTTCACACTGCTGGTATCTATGTACGCATCAGCCCGCTGGATAGCATTCAAGGAATCATCGCAAGGTTTTCCATTGGCATTAACGTTATAGTAATTTACCCCATTAACTTGATAAGAACTGTACCCCAGCATATCAATCCCGAACATCGCCTCAGCCAGCCGATGAGCGCCCACATCGACACGCTCATCAGTCCATCCATTCCCATTGGGTAAGAGACAATATTCCTTTGTTCCGTCGTTACGCACTGACGAATCCGGATACCGGCTCTGGTCGTTGCGGAACTGCTCCAGACCAACCGTAATCGCCCCAATAGTAGCCTTCATAGCCATCGTCTTGGCTTGCTTCTTTGCCGCGCCGATCACTGGCACCATTATTCCTATCAGCATCGCGATAATGGATATAACCAACAGCAATTCCACCAGCGTAAACGCCTTACCTACGGTCCGAATATTATTTTTTTTGTTCGCCATTTTTCCAGTACTCCCAATTATGTTGAACCGCTGAGCCCTTCAATCATCGACACCATCGGCATAAACAACGCGATCACAATAAAGCCGCAGATCACTCCCAGGAACACCACCAGCATCGGCTCCATCAGGCTCACCAGTGATGCCACCACCACATCTACTTCGTCGTCGTAATTATCCGCGATCTTCGTCAGCATCTTATCGAGATCGCCCGTCTCTTCGCCCACGTCGATCATATTGACCACCAGGGAATCGCACACGCGGGCTTTACGCAGCGGCTCGGCAAACGTCTCACCTCGCCGGATACTGTCATGCACCTTGCCCAAAGCTCTCCGATATACCTCGTTACCGGCCGTCTCCCGTGTTATGCTCAACGCCTCCAGGATCGGCACACCAGCCGCTACCAGCGTACCCAGCGTCCGGGTAAAGCGGGCAATAGATGTCTTGCTGATCAGTTCCCCCATAACCGGTATGGACTTGTTGGCCGAATCCAGCGTAAATCGACCCGTCTCACTAAGACGTATCAGTCGAGTCAGAAAAAATAACCCAAATGGTACGCCAAGAATATACGCCCACCCATATTGCACAGCAATCCAATCGGAAATCTTCAGCAGCGTCAGCGTGACCGCCGGCAGGTTAAAGCCCATATCGGCAAAGATATTCTTAAACTTGGGCACCACATAAACCATAATTCCAAGCACAATACCCATAGCGATCGTCAAAACGGCAATCGGATAAATCATTGCTCCGACCACTTTACGCTTGAGTTTCTGGGCCTTCTCCATAAAATCGGCCAAACGGTTCAATATCAAATCCAACACCCCCCCGGCTTCGCCCGCCGCCACCATACTGGTGTACAACTTGTTAAATGTCTTGGGAAACTTCGCCATCGCTTCCGAAAGCGTAGCGCCGCCTTCCACCTCGTCCGCCACCGCACGACAGACATTCTTAAGCGTCCCCGGCTTCTGCTGCTGTTGCAAAATCCGCAACGAACGCAAAATCGGCAAACCCGCGTCCTGCAGCGTACTCAACTGACGCGTAAACTGTGCCAATACCTTAGTCTTAACCTTGCCTCCCGTACCTCGCGGACGCTTTGGAGTCGCCGTGGCGGACTTCTGCTCCAACTGACCACGACGGCGAGCACCCTTCTCGCGTATCTTCGTCGGAAAATAACCAAGGTTCCGTATCTTGCTGATCGCCTCCTCGTTACTAAGGGCCGTGATCTCAGCCTTGACCTCCTCACCCTTGGCGTTCATTGCTTCATATTGATACGTTGGCATAATACCACCTCGTTTCTTAAAACCTCATCTGCTCTTGAATCCTGTACTCGACTTAAACTTCCTCCAGTACCGTCTCTTTTACTACCTCTTCGATAGTAGTCAAACCGTCATAGATCACGGAAATACCCGAATCGCGAAGGGTGCTCATGCTTTTCTTAATCGCCTTTTCACGCAGCACATTGGTTGAAGCACGGTGCATGATGTCCTCACGTAACTCATCATCAAGTACCATTATCTCGAAAATACCCATCCGGCCGCGATAGCCGGTATTGTTACAATAATCGCAGCCTTTGCCGTAGTACAATTGTTTGCCTGCTATCATCTCCGGTGTCAGCTCCAGTTCCATCAGGGCTTCTTCGGTAGGATGGAACGGCGTGCGGCAATTATCACAAATCTTACGTACCAGGCGCTGGCCCACTATACCTTCCAGCGTCGCCGTTATAAGAAACGGCTCCAGACCCAGATCCATCATACGCGCGATCGAACTGGGAGCGTCATTCGTGTGCAAAGTGGAAAATACCAGGTGACCCGTCAGTGAAGCCTGCACCGCTATCTGGGCCGTCTCCAAATCGCGAATCTCACCCACCAGGATAATATCCGGGTCCTGACGCAGAATACTACGCAGACTCGTCGCGAAAGTAAACCCAATATCCGAATTCATCTGGCATTGAATAATCCCGTCGATATCGTATTCAACCGGGTCCTCCGTTGTAATAAGTTTTGAACGAATCGTGTTTAGCTCGCTCAAAGCCGAATACAGCGTCGTCGTCTTGCCCGAACCCGTCGGACCCGTAACAATTACAATCCCGTTAGGCTTGCTGATTAGTTTACGAAAAATCACCGTCTCCTTGGGCAGCAAACCCAGACGATCCAAATCCAACTGCACCTGCGCACGGTCCAGCACCCTCAATACCACACTCTCGCCGAACATCGTCGGCAACACCGATACACGCAAATCCACCGACCGACCCTGAACTACTAACGGAATCCTGCCGTCCTGGGGCAGCCGACGCTCCGCTATATCAAGATTGGCCATAACCTTGATTCGAGAACTGATCGCTACCGCAATATGAGCCGGCGGCGGAACCATCTCGTACAACACGCCGTCAATACGATAACGCATCTTGAATTCGTTCTCGAAAGGCTCAAAATGAATGTCCGACGCCTTGTCACGGATCGCCTGCAAAAGCACCAGGTTCAAAAGCCGCTTGACCGGATTGGAATCCGCCATCTCACGCAGTTCGCTCAAATCGATACTCGCGCCGCGATCCTTGAAGTCAGCCAGAAACGCATCGTCCGCAATCTCTCCGATTAACTCGTTAATGTTCTCTGTCTGACCACTGTAATAACGCGCCAGGGCATCTTCCAACCCCTTCTTCTCGGTAATCATCGCCTTGATGTTATAGCCCAGCAAAGTACGCAGATCGTCCGTCGCGCGAAAATTATCCGCCGTATCTATCGCTATCGTCAGCGTCTGGCTGGCCGCATCGAACTCCACCGGAAATACCCGATAAGTCATCGCCATTTGAGCCGTCAACTGACTGGCAACCTCTTCGGGTATGTCGATATTACTGATATCTATGTACGGCATTCCCAATTGAAACGCCAACGCCAGGTTCAGATCCTTCTCAGCAACATAGCCCAGATCGAGCAATATCTGTCCGATTGGTAACGCCTTGCCGGACTCCTTTTGGACGCTCAACGCCTGGTGAATCTTATCACGGGTGATCTTACCCATCTTGATAAGGACCCGCCCCAACGGACGCCCTTTAAGCTGCTTTATTGGAGGCATGACTGCCATAAACACATCCCCTCAAAAATATCTCTTACCACGCAGATTATACTGCCTTTGACCCAAATCGGCCACTTCACAGGCTGGAAAACTTACTCCCCCCAGGTATCTTACCGGCCCAGGGCGGGATGCCGGGGCCTTGCCACACGCCTTACTCTAATTTTTGATCCACCGGCTTGGCGGCTTCCTGTTCTTGAGGTTGCTGCACCGACAGAGATTGACGGGTCACCTTGTCCAGCCTTTCCCTTATTTGATTCGGATCACGGGCATGAGCGATCATCTCCGCCTTGTCGATCTTTTTCTCTTGGTATAACCGCCACAAATGATCGTCCATCAACTGCATATCGTATTTCTTCCCCGTTTGAATAGCCGAATTTATACGGTAGGTCTTGTTCTCTCGGATCAGGTTAGAAATCGCCGGGGTAATCACCATAAACTCATACGCCGCTACCCGTCCCTTACCGCCGATCCTCCTGCATAACGTCTGACTCAGCACCGCGACCAGGTTGATCGACAACTGCACCCGAATCTGTTCCTGCTGATTAGGCGGAAAAGCGTCTATAATACGCGTAATTGTACCCTGGCAGCCGGTAGTGTGCAGCGTACTGAACAACAGGTGACCCGTCTCTGCCGCACGAATCGCTGATTCTATGGTCTCCAGATCACGCAACTCACCAACCAGTATAACATCCGGGTCCTGACGCAACACACGACGCAACGCCTCGGCAAAAGAAGGAACATCCACGCCCACCTCACGCTGATTGATAATCGATTTCTTGTGATATTGATAATACTCTATCGGATCTTCCACGGTCACAATGTGCTGTTCCATGTTCTCGTTTATGTAGTTAATCATGGTCGCCAGCGTCGTGGTCTTGCCCGATCCCGTCGGACCCGTCACCAAAAACATACCCTGAGGCCGACGACACAACTCCGCCACAATCTTCGGCAGACCAATATCCTCAAACGTCAGCAACTCGTTCGGAATCAAACGCAACACCAGAGACAATTCTCCACGCTGACGAAACACCGAAACACGAAAACGACCCTTATTGCCGAAGGCAAAACCAAAATCCGTCGTTCCTCCTTCCTGCAACTCCTGCTGATTGCGATCCGGCGTAATACTCTTCATCAACGCTGACGTATCATCGCCGTCCAGAACCTTGGTATCCAGACTACGCAATCCGCCATGCAAACGAAGCACCGGCGGCCGACCCGTCACAAAGTGAATATCTGATGCGCCTTGCTTGATGCACGTTTCCAAAACTCTGTCGATATGGATCCTTGACATCCTTGGTTACCTGTCAAAAAGTAGGAAAATTGTTTACCTTTTATACTAAAAAGCGGGTTTTGTTAGGCGGCCTAAATACTTTAACTCCTTGTACTTACGCAATCGTCAACTTCGATACGCCAATGTACCCGCCGTACATCGATAGTTCTTCTCAGTCGTCAACAAGTGATGCGTCCATTTGGGCGTGGCGGGCCACTTCCTCGATGGTAGTAACTCCCTCAAGAACCTTTAGTTTGCCGTCTTCCACCAGCGGTCGCATCCCGCTGGCAATCGCCGCTGCCCGAACACGGTTGGTTGGCGACCGTTTGAACGCCAATTCGCGTATCTCCGAATTCATCAGCATCAACTCAAAAATGCCCTGACGACCGTGATACCCACTGTTATGGCAACGCTTACATCCGGCGCCACGATAAAATTTCTTATTGCCCAGGTTCTTTCTATCAAAACCCAACAGCCTCAAAAATTTCTGATCGGGCTCGGTGTCCTCGACTTGACAATCCTTGCAAATTAGCCGAACCAGCCGCTGCGCCATGATCGCCTGGACCGCACTGGCTACCAGGAACGGCTTGACACCCATGTCTATTAAACGAGTTATGGCGCTTGGGGCGTCGTTGGTATGCAGAGTACTAAAGACCAGGTGTCCTGTCAGTGCCGCCTGAATAGCGATGTCCGCCACCTCCTGATCACGAATCTCACCGACCAGAATTATGTTGGGCGCCTGACGCAACATAGATCTTAAAATCGAGGAAAAAGTAAACCCGATTTCGGTTCGCACCTGGCACTGGTTCATTCCGGCAAAGTTGTATTCCACCGGATCTTCCACGGTAATGATCTTCTTGTCCGGCCGATTCAATACCTGCAGGGCTGAATACAACGTCGTCGTCTTGCCCGAACCGGTCGGTCCAGTCACCAGAAAAATGCCGTTAGGCCGCTTGATGATCCGCAGAAACCGTTGATAATCGTCCTCAGCAAAACCCAGCGCCCGAATGCCGACCAGCACTGATTCCGGCCTTAAGATACGAAGTACAATACTGTAACCGTGATAGCCTGGCAGTGCGCTTACTCTAAAATCGATGTCAGTTCCAGCGACTTTCTTCTTGATACGGCCGTCCTGAGGAAGACGTTTCTCGGCAATATCCATTCCCGACATAATCTTAAGTCTTGTCAATACAACAGGTTGCAACTGTTTGGGAATATTGTCCCGCTCGGCGCAGACCCCATCGATACGATAACGCACACGCACCCGGTTGCTCATTGGCTCTACATGAATATCCGAGGCACGAAGCTTGACTGCTTCGTCGATGATCCTATTTATCAGCTTGACGATCGGAGCCGACTCTTCATCCAGATTTTTCGCTTCCAATGCGTCAAGATCGATAGAAGCGTCGATGGAAGCATCGATGGAACTCTGTAGCTCATCGACAGTTGCGTCAATAGATGATCCGATCTTATCCAGAAAGGTGTCTATATAGCGTTTTATCTTGGTCTTGGGCGCCAGGGCACATTCCAGTTCGGTATTGAGTCTGAACCGTAACAGGTCCATGGTGTCCAAATCCAGCGGATCGTGGATAATGACCTTCAAACGGCCGTTTTCCCTGCCCATCGGCAGAACCAGATGGCGACGGATCAACTCATCCGGTATAAGCTCCAGGGCGGTCATGTCAATCACATTGTGGTCCAGATCGACGTATTCGAGGTCGAATTGGGTGGCCATGGCCTTGGTGACCTGCTCCTCATCGACGAGATTCATTTCCACCAGCGCGTCGCCGAGGCGGCGATGCGTGCTTTTGGCGAATTTTATGGCATCGTCGAGGTCTTTTTCGCTGACGACGCCCCAGGAAAGCAGGATATTCCCTAGTTTTTTACGTTTTCTGGCCATTTTTAAAGACTGTTTTTAGTTCATAAGTTGTTGTATTAACTAAGGATAAACAAAGGTATGTCATGACGGTCCTCTAGGTCGGGCGCGGGTCAGGAATTTACGCGGACCGCATTTGCTGGGGTGAAACAAACATAAGCATCAATCCACCATAGTATTTTATACTAAAGATATATGCCACGTCAAGATAAAAGCGTTTGTATTTACCTGAATCGGCTTTATGCGTGCTTTGTGGGTAGAAAATGGCTCTTTATGTGGTCAAAAACCGGCGGGAAATCGGCTGTGGCCGGGGTCGGCGGGACGGTATGGTCGATGTGTTTGTGGGTCAGCGGGGCGGTTTTCAGGTTGGAGGGAATTAACGTTTGTAAGTGCTTATTTTTCGTTGTGGGAAATTGCTGTAAGTGCTTATTTTACGTTGTTGGAATTGATGTAAGTGCTTATTTTTGTGTAACGATTATAACGCTTAGGTAAGATGGGTAAGAAAAAAGTGCGAAATTCGGCGAAATTTGGATGAATTCTGATGGAAAGTGATGTGGTTTGTACCCTGTTTGCACTATGTTTGTACCCACTTTGCACTATGTTTGTGCTATGTTTTGATGAGTTTTGATGTCAAGATGGGCAAGGTCAACCACCAGGTCACTAAGACGGGAAGGACACTAAGATTTTAGAAGACACAAAAAGAGGAAGAGAGTTTTATTGGGTAAATGGGTAGGGTAGAGGGGATGGATAAGATGGGAAGAGTAGGGGGCAGCGGCCAGAGGTCAGAGGTCAGAAGTCAGAGGGCGGAGTTGGTGTGGGCGTGAACTCGGAAATGTTGTGGTGGCGCAGAAGCTTGTCTTGCACGGAATGAGTTGGTGTGATTTTTTTGAAATCAGGCTTGCTAAGTGACCGACAATGCATATACTTAGGTGTGTTGTTGAGCGGAAGTTACACATTATCCACAGCGCTGCGCTGTGGGGCAGGAAGCGAATTCTAACAAAGACCTTAAGATAACGGTGGGACAGTATGACAGAACCAGTCATGTTCTTTCGAGGCTCGCGATCGCTCTTTGAGCGTTCACTCGCCCGCGATAAAGGGCTGCTGGACGACCTGAAGGTGGTTATCGGTCTGTCGGATGGGCAGGTCGCTGAGCTTCATAAGCATTTGACCGAAGCCAAAGGATTTCTCGATCCAAAGGCTATGCTGTCAACTATCCGCAGGGTTGTCGAAGACACCAATGCGGCAGAAGCGGTGCGGAGGGTTCTTAGAAATATTGGTCGGTCCCAGGTCGAGCGAATGGTCGCAGCTTTGGAGGAGGGGCGGGACGAGGAGGATTTCGCCTTTGACGAGGTGCAGTTTAAACGTCTGAAGCAGATATTGGAGAAATTGATTCAGCCCTATCCGGCTCTAGCACGGTTTCAGAAGGCTGAGCGTTTGGTGAATATTACAGGGCAGCAACTGGAAACGGTTGAGTTGATCTGTGATCTCAGACCGATTTTCGATGAGAGGCGGGAGAATGTCGAAGGGATGATGCCCTACACTCGGTTGCACATTGTGGCTACCGGTGAGGACGGTCTGCCAAAACCCTTCGAAGTAGAGTTGACACACCAACAGGTAAGTGACTTGGCGGAAAAAGCTGGAAAGGCAAAGAGCAAGCTTGAGGCCCTGCGTCAATCTATCGAAACGTGGTTGCCCGGTGGGTTGCCGGATTTGCCGTTAACCCGCATTCCTCGAAAGGAGTCGAGCGATGACTGATAAAGCGGCAGAGCATGTGAGTCAGTTACCGTCAACGCGGCAAAGGAGGTATTCAGGCCTAGACGAAACGGAATGGGGGCATGGCTACGGGCACTATCGATACTACATTCCCGCACAAGACCAAATTCATATTCAATTCCCATGGGGGCATGTCAGTGGTACCCTGACAACGGGCAGAGACAGCCAATCCGATTATACTAATGCTCCTCTGGTCCAGTATGAAGAAGCAAAAGCTTTATTTGTCTTGGCGAAACAATTTTTCGAAGAGAAGATCAATCGTGATTTGGAATTTGAAGAAAGTTTTGCGGATGAAGAGTTGGTGTTGTCTGTGGCGGTTGAGGAACAAGGCGATGTTCAAGTTATGGACACGGCTAGTGATGATGTTTTGCAATGGACTTCTGACCAACTCGCCTCGGCGATCCTGGGTGCAGAGGCCGAAGCTGACATGCCTCGCCTTCGGGAGATGATCCTGGCAGCGGAGAACACCGGTTTTACTATAGCTCAGAGTGAGAAACTTTCTCCCTGGCTGTTAAGTTTTGCCACAAAATATCGCGATAAGAACAATCCGCAAGATAAGGCCGCCATCTGGTCGGCGATACGTACGGGGGCGTCGATGCTTACTCCGTCGTATGCCGATAGACTTCTTCCGTTGCTGGAACCGGGACACTCCATCGAGACGAGTCTGGTCACAGTGAAGATGATTGGTCGAATCTTCGAGGCCCAGCCCCCAGCAGAGGTAGATAAATACCCGGTTTTAGCCGACGAGGTGCTTCGGATCGCAGAAGCCCTGCTGAATCGGTATGCCATTACGGTAAGTCAAAGTGCCGCCATGGCACAGTTGGCTGTCTATGCGCTTGTGGCGATGGCTAGCAGTAAAACACAACAGATTGTTGAAAGCGTTCGGCAACTAGGTGTGAGTTGGTTCATTCAACAGACGCAGCGTGAACTTCGCGAGCTTCGGGATATTTGGGCAAGTCGCCCTGTTCCCGTTGCAGAGCGACCTCTTGAATTGCTGGATAGAGCGATTGAGTCGCTCGCGTGAGAGTGGTTTCGTTGCTTGCGGAGTAGCGTATGCCCACCATTGATTTTACCCAAGGATCTAAAACTTTGTCGCGTTATGATGTTGTGGGGGAGCGAGCCGAGGGTCGGGGACATTTCGTAATACATGTTGGTTTGCTTAATGTGGATAGCCGATCTGTAGAAGCGGGCGATGAGGTGAACGCGGCTCATATGGCACCACCGTTGAAACAGGGGGGTACAATTAAAACACATGTAGCCGGGTACGTTCCCTTGACTGAGGATGAGATTAAAAAGATTGAAACTTGGATCAAGAAAACTGCAGGCGAGTACCAAGAATACGATGTCAACACAAAAGTACAGTATGTCATTGATCCACCCTGGAAAGACGAGCACGACCCAAACACCGGTGTCCGTCGATACCGTCGATACAGTTGTGTGGGTTTCGTACTTGATGCCCACCATCAAGTGGATATTGAATTGTTGAAAATCGATAAAGATGCACTACCCGATGTTTTTCCGCAGATAATCAATTCTGCATACCCTGATGTCGAACGGCATGCAAGGCTTCGATCTTATTGGGGACTTGAAGGTAACGGTCCGTGGAAGGTAGTACTTGGCGGGTATGTCCTGCATGCGTTGAACCGTCCGACGGATCAGATACGCCGAGAGCCATATCAGGCTAAAAAAGGCGACGAGCAGTTTTGATCGCTCAACGGACTGCCGCCTCATTTTTCCCACTGTTCGCGGGTGTGACAGTTAAAGATTGGCTCCTCATAAGAATCTGTACATGGATATGCCAAAAAATGACTGGTTTCTT
>CAZICK010000010.1:0-59546 GCA_964537505.1 uncultured Pirellulales bacterium | reverse complement strand
CGGCCAAGTTATTAAGATTTCATTAAAATATCCCGGTATTTATGCTACAGTGTCGATATTTTCATTCAGTGTGTGTATGAAAGTAGCCACAAGCCGGCTACTCCCACCGCCACGCTCAACACAATCAGCACTTTGGTCAGCACGATCTGCCGGGTAAAACCTGACATCGCTCCCTCCTGCAACGCCAAAGATCGCAAAAACTCCATTCGAGATATGATACTCGAATGGCGAAACGAACGTGTGTCCACGGAAACACCATTTAGCATAGCGATACGTTGCAGGGTCGAACCCATAACGTACGCCCCATGTTCGCTAAGGGTTGCGTCGGTATCCTGCGGATTGACGGAAATTGCCGCATACACATCCGCCTGCCGTTCGAACTTGCGCGACACCCAGCCGAATGCCAGCACCCATCCTACGATCAGCACTATCCCAAAACCATACATAAACCAATCGTAGTAATTGTCGTAACCAGCAAAATACCGCGGTTCGGTAAGCCGACCTTCCAACAGCAATCCCGTCAGCTCCACTACCAGCGTCATTACGGAAATACTGCCGACAACGAATAGCACCAAAAACATTATATGATGATGTTTTACGTGACCGGCTTCATGTCCGAAAACCGCTTCAATCTGCTCATCGGCCATATTTTCGATGAGGTTGTCACTGAGCATAACGTAACGTATGGGCCGCAGCAGTCCCATCACCGCCGCATTGGCGACGGCACTGTAGGTGTCCCACAGGAGAATATCCCGATATCCAAGTTTTATCTGTTTACAAAACGCTTCCAGACGTTCGCGCAGAGGGCCGCCCGGCAACGATCTGGTCAGCCAAATCCGGCGCAGCAACAAGGGAGAGCAGATAAAAATCATCGCCGCCCCAGCTCCCGTTACCGTTTGAGCCATCATCGAAACGTTATCGCTTACCAATCCGGCCTTCACAGAACCATCGGAAAACCAGCGCATCGTTATCTGCTCCACCACGTCTTTGAACCCAAGCATTAAAAACAAGGGAATCAATATTATCAGCATTCCGTGGCGCATCTGAAAAGACATATACTGCCGCCGGGTCCACACCGGCCGAGCCGGCAAACCTTCCACCAACTGCCCCGCCACAATATATTCCCGTACGAAACGACTAACCGGATAAAAGCAGTACCATTTCACGAACATCATTATCATAAACGGCAGCAACAAAACCACCTCATCCACCAGCACAAACCGCTGCAGACGCCATTGAGTATATGTCAACCCGGCCCAGCCTCCCACCGTCAACTGCGTACCAAATGCGCCGATCAGCAGGACTCGCATCAGCAGATCGATTCTGCCCGGCAATCGCAGCGCCGCTTTGGTAGAGTTGCCTTGTTGTACCAGGCGTTCCATACGCAACAGAAGCGATCGGCAGGTTATCTGCATCAGCGACCATAACAGCAACACCAGGCCCGCTACAAACGCCAACGAGGAAAGGCCGTTGAAATGATTCATCCACCACACCGTCCCCCCATCGGCGTTATCTGCGTTTGCGGTTTCACCAATCAGCAGCGCCATGAATACCGCCACTATTACCGTCAACTGCACCAATTGCCCCTTAAGTATCTACATACAGAAACCCATCGATACGCTCGGTGGGTTTCTAAAAATAAAACTTCTCGTCCAGTTTGATATTGGCAAGAATAGGCCATGTTCGCTGTCGGCTACTCGTTCGAGAGTCCCTGACTGATTTCCTCAACACGTCTTTTGGCATACGCCACTTTGTCAGGATATCGCGACTCCAGATTAACTGCCTGCTGGTAATATTCCAAGGCTTTAATCCGATTGTGCAGATAATCGTCATAAATTCGCGCGACCGCGTAACGTGCTGGTTTCGACGTTTGGTAATCCCACTGCCAAACCCGCTGATAATACAAAAGCGCTTTATGATAATCTTTGAGATAACGGTTATATATCTCAGCTATCTGAAAGGCAGCGTCATCTATTTTGTCACTGGTGGGATAGTTGGTGATCAATTCGTTGAATTTATCCTTCGCCAGGTTCAGTTTTTTCTTGCTGGCCACTAGCGGAGGCAAAAAGCCTTGGGCCTGTTTGAAATATTTCATTCCTTCTTCGTAAAGCAGGTCCGCTTCGACTATCGCCGTGGTAGCTCTCAACTCAGAGCCGGATATCTCAGCTATCACCAGATAAGAATGGTTCGGCCCCAGCACCAGATTCTCCAACTCCTCGTCCGCCCAGGTAGATTTTAAATGACTTCCTTGCCGATCATAAAAATCCCTGAGCAGTTCCAGATGAACTCGATACTGGGTTCGATGACGAGCCATCTGCTCTACTAATTGCACTTCGGTAGTACGCTGAAGGTCCGCCCCGCCGGTCACTTCCGGCGTATCACCAATCATTATTCCTGACTGGTTTGCGCTCGGCTGGCATCCGCCTAACGCTATGCCAACCAACAAAACCCCTATCAACCTTAGACTAACGTGTGTTCCAGCCATAATAAAGCTCTCCTTTCGCAAAACTATGTCTCATTTGAGTTATTGTCTTATCGTCAACAAATTGTATTGAACCCCAACTGGACCGGTTTGTCAAGCAAAACATAACTCTCAGCCGGAAGGGACCGGACCCTTCACGGCAAGAATACCAACTCATGTAGCTCAACAACGCCCTATCAGGCAAGTGCCCGCCACAAGTGCTTTGTTTTAAGGAAGTTATATGTCACGTCCGCCAGTGGCAGAAACTCACAGCCACCTTATACCCAGTTGGGCATTGTCTGTAAGTTGGTCTCATTCGATAGATATGCAACATTATCGTAAAGGCTGTCAGACTGTGGTATTCAGGACGATCTTTCGCCACATGGGACGGTTTGCTCGGTCATCATCTCCAAAAACCAAGCCACCAATTCCGGATCCATGGTGGTACCGGCCTCTTGACGCATGATCTCCATTGCTGTGCCCGATGACATAGCCTCGCGATAAGAACGGGTGGAAGTGAGCGCATCCCATACATCGGCGACTTGCAGGATGCGGGCCAGGAGAGGAATATCCGTACCAGCCATGCCATCAGGATAACCTGACCCGTCGAAATGTTCATGATGATGCCGCACCGCCGCCAGGATATCCTGTAATGCTTCCAGCGGTTCGAGTACTATATAACTTTTCAGTGGGTGTGTTTTGATATGAGCAAATTCTTCCTCGGTAAGTTTTCCCGCTTTATGCAGCACATCATCACGGATCCCGATCTTTCCGATGTCATGCAATCGTCCAGCCCAATCCAAATGCTCCATTTGTTTGCTGTCCAGACCGATACGCCCTCCCAACTCACACGCCATTTCGGCCACCCGCACCGAGTGACCGCTGGTATATTCGTCTTTCGCTTCCATTGCTTTGACCAGTGACATTATGGTTTGCAAGTAAACCTGGTTGATCTTCTGGGCGTAAATGATATTGCCCAGCACAGCCGAGCCCATTCGCGCCAGAGAACCGGCAAAATTCATTTCCATAGCAATAAAAGGTTCCCGCTCACTCGTGCGAACAAAAAACAATGTACCCAAAGAATCCAGTTGTTGATCGTCACCGACCAGACGTAAGGCTAGAACGTTTCCTCTGCCTTCGTAATCCAGATTATATGTTCCGTGATAATCGATCATTTTTATCTGAACGGCAGCGTCATCATCAGCCATCGCTCGTAAAGCCTGCTTGTTACGTTGAAAAAAGTCATCTGCCCCATGAGGATCTTGGATGGTTTGTGCTATTAAGATCGCATCCTTTTCGGCATCAGCCTGGCGCCTCAACGCAGAAAACTCGCCGGCAAACGTACCCCAATAATAGCCATAATGACTATCAATCGCCTGGGTCATCTCATCAACAAGCAATTGAATTGCCTGGTGAACTTCCTTACAACGTGCTATCGAGACAGTTGAGGTAAAGGCTATATTTAAATAATTGTAACAACTCAGGAGTTCCTGTGCCAATCGCTCTTTATCACAATTGTTTTGCCTGAATGCCTCAACAATCTCACCTAGCTTATCGGCAATGACTTCCGGTAAACGAGATGCTTCCGGACTGGCGGCGGCCTCCGTAGCGGACTCGTTGCCCAGCGTCAGTTTAAGTAGGCTTTGCCACAGGTCTTTCTTCGTCGTATTCATGCGAGCTTTGCATTTCCTTGTTTAATTTTTCGATTAACTCTGCCAGAACCGACGGACTAAACGGCTTGTTGAAAAGATGCACATCGCAGCAGTCAAGTTGCTGCCTTAGCTGACTTGTATCGCACCGCGAAGTCAAAACCACAATCAATTTCGGCCTCCGGGATAATTGCAGAACCTCCTTGACCAAATCAATGCCTTTCTTCAAAGGCATGTTTACATCGGTTATCAGACCTTCAAATTCCTGTTCCTTCAACTTCGCAAGCGCTTCCTCACCGTTATAAACGCTCACCACCTCGTGACCGTTTCGGTTCATCCACATCTTCATAATAAAATGGATGTTGGTATCGTCGTCTGCCAGTAGTATTCTCATAGATGTCAGTTCCGATAAGTCGTGCTCAACCATATTAAAATCAATGATTACTGTTATCAAAGTCGGTAGTCTGCATAAGCGCCTTAACAAGAACATTATATTCCTTTGCGTTTTTGGCCGCTTAATTGCTGACAATCCGTTTTGCCCGGCATAATCCGGCACAAAAATATTACTGATCGGACAATTAGCACACCAATAACGTCGATATGCTATACGAAACCGGTATAGGTTCTTCGTTTATACATAAAGAGATTGAAATATATGCGACATAATAAAATAATCACAATCATAAATCTAATAGTCATATCGCAATTGGTAACCGTATTTTTCCTTTATCGGACCGATTGGGCTTCATCTCATTTGCCGCCGATCTCGCTGCCATTTTTGGTTCTGCTGACATTGTTAAGTACGATTGCCGCTACGGTGGCTTTTTTTGCCGTCCATCGGCGTTATCGCACTCTCCGTGCTGTCGAAGCCAACCTTGAAAAAATTGCTCCAATTGACGCTCCTGAGGAATCTTTGACCCATATTGAGCCGGTACCCGTCGGCTCAAACATCACCTCCGCCGGTAAAGGGTGGAACAAACTGCTCGGAGCTATCGATCAAATTCAAAATAAAGTTCAAACCACTCAAAGCGAAAAGTCAATGGGGCAATTTCTGTGCAGTTACGACTCTCAAAGACTGTTGGTCCTGATTGATTCACTACCTGACGGTATTATCCTGACCGATACCACCGGCTCTGTTACTTTGGCCAATCGTTCCTGTGAAGGTCTTATTGGCAAACCTCTAAGCGAATTCATCGGTCAAAACATATTGGATATCTTTGAGGACCCACAGGCTCGGCAACTTCTTGAATGCGCCCTGAATGCCAAATCATCCCTGCCGGACAACCATCTCGAAATAACCATCGGCTCAGGTTCCGGCAAAACAGTACTGTGTCTCTATTATCACAGGCTGACACACAACAGCGAGAACAGCGACATTTTCCTAGTTATCCGTGACATTACTCAACAAAAAATAAGCGAGGGCAGTCGGGACGAATTTGTAGCCCATGTCAGCCATGAACTTCGCGGACCACTTACCAATATCCGCGCTTACGCCGAAACCCTGCTGTCGGATATGGTTCTGGACGCCGTCACACAGAAAGAAGCCTTTAACGTTATCAACGAAGAAACATCCCGTATGATTCGGTTGGTCAATGACGTCCTTGACATTTCGCGGATGGAAACCGGCTCACTTGTTCTGGAAAAAAACGAAGTCGTTTTGGACCGCCTCGTTCAAAACTGTGTTAACGATATTAAAGCCAGCGCCGCCAGCAAGAAAATCACCATTCAGACCAATTATCATCCCAAGCTGCCGAACCTCTACGCTGATCGTGAGAAAATGACTGTGGTTATCAATAATATCCTGACGAATGCCATTAAGTACACCGCAGAAGGCGGTACCGTCTTCATCGAAACGAACATCGACGACAACTTTGTCTATATCAAAGTGGCCGACACCGGATATGGCATCGCCCCAGACGATATCGACAAAATATTCGAAAAATTTTATCGCGTAAATCGAAAAGAAACAGCTAATATCACCGGTACCGGATTGGGACTGACCATCAGTAGCGAGATTGTCACCTTACACGGCGGAACCATTGATGTCTCCAGTGAGCTGGACAACGGTACGGAGGTAATGATTAAATTGCCTATTACTATTACAGGCCCCGTATTAGGACCGGCAAACAGCTAACATTGCAACAGCAAATAGAACATGAACGCAAATAAACAAAACAATTTCGCAAACACATTAGGCCCGGTTATCGGCATATTGCTGCTCACACTGATCGTCGGCCTAAGCACCATTTCGCCGGGCTGGTTTACTGGCGCTCTGCTGATCGCTGGGGCAGCCCTGGTGGGATTCACTATCGGTACATCTTGCAAAAATGCCGACGGCATACAACCATCACCGGCTTCGGGCGAGCACAACTCATCCACCCCCGCAATAACTGAATCATCCGGCAATCCATCATCCAACGCCGACAACAACAGTTATATCCGTGGAATCCTCGACGAATTGTCCCTCATGCAAAACAGCAACGACCTTCTCAACCGTTACCAATGTTTTATCCGAATGATCGAACAGGTTTTCGATCACGCCATTGGTTCCTGTTGCGTATCATTATGGTGCCCCGACCAAAACCACCAAAATCTCATTGAATGCGTCATCAAAAATACCAACAACCGACCATCTGCCACCATGACAGGTATCTCCGAAGCTCGTCCTCCCTGCCAGGTTCCTCTGGACTTGCCGGCGATAAAACAAGCACTGGAATCCGGCTTGCCATATCTTGCCGCCGAGCCATCTTCAAACGGCCCAATTACCACTAATTTACCCATCGGCTCTTTGATTTGCGATGCCTGTATTCCCTTGTATCGCCAATACGGTCGGCCTTTGCTGATTAACGTGGAATTCACAGCGGGAACTCCCGGACAACGCAAAAAAACGATCAAAGACGACTTCAGGGCTGCCGTAAATCTGATCAACCTTTTCTGGAAACACCTGCAAGCTACTAATCAACGACAGTGGATGATCGAACACGAACCCACCAGCGGCGTTCTCCGGGCCGAATCCTTTTTGAAACAGGCTCAGAACATGGCCAGGCAGTACCAGGATCGCGACGAACTGTTCACAGTAGTTGTCGTTACTGTCCATGGTTTCCGCAGCATGTTCGCCGGACAATCGCAACAATGGCACCATCTTTCCGCACTGATCGGCCGATGCTTGAAAAAAATACTCGATCAAAAAAACAGGACTTTTCTGCTCGGAAAAATGGCTGACGACGTATTTGCTCTGCTGCTGAGCCACACTGACGAGTTTCTCGCTCAATCAATCATGCAAACCATCGCCGATCGGCTTGCCGATGAAATGGCTAAGGATCGGACAACAGACTCCTTAGACGTCATGGCGGTGGATATTCAGTGGGCTTTAGCAGACCAAAATCAATTTCCCGGTCACATGGGACAGATGCTTGACAAAATCTATCGCAGGCTGTTCATCCGCGAAAAAAACAGGCAAACCCCAACACATCGAATATTTATTGATAGTGAGGCCGCCATCCATGCAGATCGTAACGAATAACGAAGGTGCGGTTACCATTCTCAAACCTTTGGGCCCGCTTGTTTCCGGAGAACTGGATGACATGGAAAAATCGCTGCTCAAACTTTCGCAAAACTGGACCAATCGCATAGTAATAAATATGACCGATGTTGTATGTATAGACAGTGCCGGCCTGGAACTGGTCAATCGTTACTATAACCAATTGAGCAATCATGGGTTGAGACTGAAACTATGCGGAATGAACAAACTAATTCGAAAAATTTTCGATCTGACACGACTTTCCAGTCACTTCGAAATTTTCCCTGACACGACGGCAGCCGTTCGGAGTTTCTTGTGAAACTGTTATCTAAAACCATCAAACTGGGGCAAATGCTCATTCAGGACGGACATCTCACTGAGGAGCAGCTTCACACCTCTCTGGCACGCCAGAAAACGAGCGGTAAAAAACTCGGTGAACTGCTGGTCGATCAACATCTCGTCGATGAATCGGCGGTGCTGCAGTGCCTCTCGCAGCGGCTGGGACTGCCTGCCGTCCAATTACGTCCCGGACTGATCGACCCACTCGTGGTGGACACCATCGAAAAAGACGTCGCTGAAAAACACGTCATTATCCCAATGTTCAAGGTCGAGAATAACCTCACCATCGCTATGGCCGAACCACAGGCCCTTCTGATAGTTGACGATCTGGAACGCAGCACAGGACTGCACATCCAGCCGGTGATCGCACTGGAAGCCAATATCAAAGAGTTCATCAAAAAATACTATGTCCAGAATGTTAAAATCGACTCCTTCGTCGCCTCCCTTGAGGACGCCAGCGTCAAAGTGGAAAAAGAATCCATCGATGAGGATACCGTCGTTGACCTGTCCGAACTGAGCGATGGAAGCCCTGTCGTCAACCTGGTCAATATGAGCATCCAGCAGGCCGTAAAGGAAAACGCTTCCGACATCCATATCGAACCGGACACACATTGTGTACATGTCCGTTATCGAATCGACGGAATGCTGCATGAC
The DNA here is from genome assembly GCA_964537505.1 of uncultured Pirellulales bacterium. Lineage (GTDB taxonomy): Bacteria > Planctomycetota > Phycisphaerae > Sedimentisphaerales > SM23-30 > DAINBT01. Next base: position 50,923 of record CAZICK010000010.1, on the reverse strand, counting down.
CTTATGACGCCGCCACGGGAATGGCACGCCGCCATTATCTCACGCATCAAAGTTATCGCCCGAATGGACATAGCGGAAAAACGCGTTCCGCAGGAGGGACGTATTCACGTTACGGTCGAAGGACGGGGAATCGATCTGCGTATATCTTCCATGCCCACCATTCTGGGTGAAAAAATTGTTATGCGTATTCTCGACAAAAGCAATCTTCAATTGAAGCTCGATCTGCTCGGTTACGAGCATGGAATGGTATTGGCTCTCAAACGCATGTTGAGCAAGCCCCACGGCTTATTTCTGGTCACCGGTCCGACCGGCAGCGGCAAAACCACCACTTTGTACTCGGCCCTTGATCTGCTCCGCAACAAAGAGCGAAATATCATCACCATCGAAGACCCGGTCGAATATCAGCTTGAGTTGATCAATCAGATACAGGTGCACAACGCGGTGGGACTGACCTTCGCAAATACACTTCGGTCAGTGCTTCGCCAGGACCCCGATATCATCATGGTCGGCGAAATCCGTGACGGGGAAACCGCTCAGGTTGCAGTGCAGGCCGCTCTCACAGGACACCTCGTCTTGAGCACACTGCATACCAACGACAGTCCCGGTGCCATCACTCGCCTTATCAACATGGGCATAGAACCTTATCTGCTCGCTTCCAGTCTGGTTGGAATAGTGGCCCAGCGGCTCATTCGAACGATATGTCCCAAATGCAAGGCTACTTATTTCCCGAATGAGTCCATTCTCGATGACATCAATTGGCAGGGACCACGCAACCGTGCCTTTCATCATGGGCAAGGTTGTCCCCTTTGCCATGATAGCGGCTTTAAGGGCAGACGTGCCATCTGCGAAGTACTTGAGATGACACCGCGACTGCGGGAACTCATTTTAACTCGACCTTCCGCCACCGAAATCAAAAACCATCTCCACAAGGGCAATTGGCGCGATCTCAAAACAGAAGGTATTCGATGCGTCGAACAGGGACTCACCAGTATCGAAGAGATGATGCGAGTTTGTTTCGTCGAAGAAGAACCAGTTAAAAAAACCGAACTGGTATCGGAAAGCTCGGACTAACTAAAAATGATTATTGAGTATCAGGCATTAAACAGATCAGGCAATATCGTCAGCAGCACCACTGTAGTTGACGATATGTCTGGGGCTTACGCCCAGTTAAACCGACAGGGACTCACGCCTATCCGTATCAAGGAAAGTCTCGACAATGTTAAAGGCGGCTTCGACCTGAAAACTCTGCTGCAACGATTTATCGGCAAATCCAGACAGGCCGATCCCAAACGGGCTTCGCGACGTCATGTACCGTTTTTTACCTCACAAATGGCTATTCTGCTGGAAACCGGAACTCCCGTGGCTCCTTCACTGACCGCCATCGAAAAACAACTTACCGACCCACATTGGTCCGCACTTGTCGCTCGGATGCGCCTGCATGTAGAGGAAGGCGGCACCTTGACCTCAGCCGCCGCTTTATATCCAAATGTGTTCGACTCGGTTTATACCAGCATGATCTCCGCCGGCGAAGCCTCCGGAAACCTCTCACAGATGCTCAACCGCCTGGCCGAGTTGTCCAGACAGACAGACCGCTTACGCCACAAATTGATCTCCGCCATGATCTATCCGACACTGCTGACCTTAATCGCCTTAACGGCAATGTTAGTCATAACCTTTTTCGTACTGCCGCGTTTCGCCGTTGTCTTTGAAGAAATGAATGTTAAACTGCCAGAAACCACTAAAACACTTCTGGCTGTCTCTGATTTTGTCCGTCAGCGTATTCTGCTGACCATTATTATGGTATTTGTCGTAATAGGTTCTGTCATCTTTTGGCTGCGCAGTCAACCCGGACGGCGATTCATCGCTCGGTCAGTACTTAAAATCCCCGTCATCGGCCCTCTCACATCTTCGCTGATTAACGCCAGAATATTTCGGCTACTTGGTCTGCTGGTCGAATCCAGCGTTCCTTTACTTGATTCCCTGAAACTGACCATCGCCTCCACTAAAAACTATCTTTATGCCGACCTTATCGCCAAAATGCACCGCAACGTTTTGAATGGTAAATCCATGCACGAAGCCATGATGCAAAACAATCTCGTTCCCGCAGGCATCGCACAGATGGTTTACACCGGTGAGAACAACGGACAAATAGGCAAGGTCATGTCCTTGCTGGCCGACTATCTCGACGACCGCAACGAAACCAAAATCGGCACCCTGACCAGTGTTATGGAGCCGGTAATTCTTATTTTTATGGGATTCATCGTTGGCACACTTGTAATCTCACTGGTGCTGCCAATGTTTGATTTGTCACAAATATCAGGTTAAAACTCAACAGGATAAAAAATAGATACTGATGTTTAACTGGATAACTAAAAAATACCTGCCTATTGGGCTTGACATAGGACACACTGCTGTACGCGGTATTCAGTTACTACGCCAGGGAAATACTTTACACGTCCACAACGCCCTGGAAATCGCCTGCCCTGCCGAGTCCGCCTCGCCGACGGAATTCATCGACCGGCAAAACGACGATCACAATACTGACCAGCGGTTACCCGATTTGCTGGAACGTCTTATTGATCGAGCCGATTTTGTCGGCCGTGATGTGGTGCTGCACTGCCCCGGCGAAAAACTGGATATGCGACCTGTAAATTTACCTGCACCACCACAAGGCCTGCCGCGATCGGCGGTTCTCGGCGCTTTGAAACTGCAAATGGCCAATCACCTCTCATTCCCGGTGGAACAGGCCGTCTTTGACTATTTCATCGCCGGCTACGACAGCAACAAAGACAATATGACCGTTATGGCCTTTACCGCCGACGGTTCATGGATCAACCAACGTATCGATCTGATACAATCTTTGGGTCTGCGATGCGTAGCGGTGGACACTCTGCCATGCGTTCTGACCCGGCTGGTCACGAGCAATCACGATTACAAACCATGCCCTGACCAGAAAAACCAAACCGATAACGACAACGCCACGGCCCCCGACAACAACACCACGGCCCCCGACAACAGCGATCACAAAAATGAACACACCGACCCATCTGAAGATATCCTCACCGGCATTCTTGACATCGGATTTTCCGGCAGTACTTTAATCGTCTGCGATCGGGAAAAACCATTATTGTGCCGATGCTTCCAACTGGGCGGAAAAAAACTGACTGAAACATTATCACAACAGATGATGCTTGACTACCACCTGGCCGAAAAACTTATAGCAACTCACGGCCTTGACTGTCAGTCGCGCCACCTGCGATTTTCAAATTCGCCTGACGAGGAAAAAAGCGTCGCTGTCATTGACGACGACAATACCGATGACAACACCGAAATCGCCAAAACTATTTTCGCCGCACTGCAAATAGACCTCAACGATTATGTAGAAGGCCTCATACGCACACTTAACTACATCATCGCTGAGCACAGTTGTGCACGATTGGAAAAAATTCTCCTTTGCGGCTCCGCAGGCCATACCAAAAACCTTTCTCAGTTTTTTGCCGAACAGTTTGAGCTTCCGGTGGAACCGGTTATGCACCCGCTATTGCAGGAAATCGTCCCATATTTACCTCATACCAGACATAATATCGGCTCCTGGACCACAGCTCTTGGACTGGCGCTGGCTAAGGAGAACGCATAAATGGCATCTGTAAACCTCATACCTGACGAACGAAAAATCAATCAACAGCGACACAGGCGTTTGCGCATCTGGTTGGTCCTGACAGGGATCTTCACCTGCACCGTCACCACGTGGGCCGCCGTCAAATACTTTGCCTACCGCAACGCCAGTCAGTTCACACGAAATATTGCCAAACAATCTCAACACATCCAGGAAGAAATCCAATCTCTCAAAGAAACCAAAACACAGCTCGATCTTTGGCAGAACCGATACGCACTACTGGTGGAATTGGACCACTACGTCGATTTCCTGAAAATAACCGGTTACCTGGCCCGGCACAGCCCCGAATTGGTTTATCTGGAAGAAATGGATTTCTCACGCGAAGACCCCAAATCCGGTTCATCCGGAGCATCTTCGCAAAAATTACCTCTGGCCAAAAGTGCCAAAATGTTTCTTATTAACAACCCACAAACCGACAAGTCAACCGGCGACGACAAATCGAACCGCAACCAACTGATGTTTATGCATCTTAAGGGCAATGCTCTAAATTATAAAGCCGTAGCCGATTATCTGACCGTCCTGAACAACTCCGGTTTTTTCTATGGCGCTCAGCTTCAGCGCAGCGGTCGAAAATCCGATGACTCACCTGGAAATATCGATTTTGAAATACAATGTGTCGTTAACCCCATAACATCAGCCATGGGTACTAACTATGCTAATATGCAACAAACCAAAAATTTTTGATATCGACCTGTACGGTCTGGCTGCCCTCCTGTGCATCAGCGGCCTGATCTGGCTGTTCCTGATTCGGCCATTGGACCACGAAGTCATCCAACTGCAGAAAGAGCGGCAGCAGAAACAACAGGAAAAGGAATCTATAGAGGCCGAACTGGTCCAACTGCAAAACGCCGTTCAGAGCCGCCGTACCTTGACTGCCAGAATTCGTCAAAACGCCGATATGCTCAGCCACAACATTGATATTCCTGAAGTTATCCGGCGACTCGGCAGCCTCGCACAAAATTGTTCTATTCGCCTGGATGAAATCGCTCCCGGCGACACAGACAGCAGCGAACAGTATCACAAAACCTCTATGTCTCTGAAAATATACGGCACATTCCCCAACTTACGCAGCTTTCTGACCAGCATCGCCGATGAATTACTGTTTGTACGAATCAGTTCCCTGACCCTTACCGGCAAACAGTCTGACGAGCACTCGTGTAATATAGCTATGAACATGGATGTATTCGCCGCGAAATAAAATCGACATGACAAAATTACGAAAAATATACATCGCTGTCTTAATCGTAGCCATGATAGCCCTGGCTTGGGACAAGAGCACAAACTCCAACTCGCTCACCCAACCGCAGTTAAGTCAGGCACAGACTCGGTCTAGGCATAATGTCCCTGTGGTTCCGGCACTTGCCCAGCCGCCGCAAACTTTGAATCCTCCTGCAACCGCCAGGCCGATATCGCCTCTGGGCAGCCTGTGCCAGAAAATCCAAAGTACTCTGCCTTCATCAACAACTCCCGAAACTGCCACTGGGCATGACCGCGACATTTTCGTGGCCTCCGAGCAATTGCTTCGCGCGATGGACGTCCCCCAACAAACAGATGCTGCCGAAGAAAAAACCATCCCGGCCAAACAAATGGCCCCATTGAACCTCTCAGCCATCGTATTCGCCCCCCCTCAAAGCTATACTATAATAAATGAACAGATATTGAAATCCGGTCAAAATATAGGACCTTACCACCTGACAGAAATCAAATCAAACGCCGTGGTTCTCCAAGTCGGTTCCGAACAGATAACCCTCAATTACGACCGATAACTTCCACCAAGCCCCGATTTTTATATCGAAACCAACACCTGCAAACTTCCAGTCAATACTATCCGAATTTCCAGCAATACCACCAAAAGACCGCCCTGCTTTTGAGGAATATCAAGATAAAGTCGTCTCACATCTTATCCGATACGAATACCGGTGAAGAGTTTGTGTATGGCTCTGTAATACCGCCATCAAGCATATAGGGTATGGCAAAGAACTTAGCAAAGGAGTATCGATGATGTTTCAAAGAACCGCTAACCGAAAAAACGCATTTAGTATGGTCGAGTTGGTAATTGTTATAGTTATTCTGGGTATTATTGCCGCCATTGCGATTCCGCGTATCAGCTCAGGCAGCAAAAATGCCGGCGAAGCCGCTCTCCACGCCAATCTGGCCACCATCCGCAACGCCATCGACTGGTACTATGGTGAACACAAACAGACCTTCCCCGGAGCCAAACAGGACGGCCTGGGAAACACGGCCGGCTCAGCCGAGGCATTTGTCAACCAGTTGACTATGTACACCGATGCCGACGGCAATGCCTCCCAGGATAAGGATGCTGACTATCCTTATGGCCCGTATATCCGTGGCAGCTTCCCCAAACTGCCCGTAGGCGCCAATACCGGAAGCTCTGATGTCGCAGTAAATGCTTTGGTTACCCCGTTGGTCTCCAATGCCGGCGATGGTACAGGATGGGTATATAGTACCGCCACGGGCCAGGTTATCGCCAACGCTAACGAGACCGGCAATGACGGCGCCACCTACGATAACTTCTAAGAACACGTATCGTTATGGTTGAAGTTGACGCCAACATCAGAATTCTTTAATGGTACTTTGTAACGGCAACAAACTCAGGTCTCGGCTGGTCAATTTACGTTTGACCCGAGACCTGTTTTTTATGAGCCGGACTTCTACAAAATCCCGGTTATGAGTAAAGAAATGACAAAACCTGATTCTATTAAAGATCCTTCCGCGTTTTCCCTGGTCGAGATAATGGTGACCGTCGTATTAATCTCCGTTATAACGGTAGCTGTTGGTCTGACTCTTAACCACACTTACAAACGCACCGGAAATACAAAGGTCTCTCTCACCCGAATGCGGCAGGAAAATGATGTTCTCAAAATCTTGGCCGACGACCTGCGATGGGCCACAGAGATTACACATTTGTTTGTGGTCGAACATGGACTCATTCTTGGTATTCCATCAACCGCCGATACCGGTGGATTAGAAATGGTTACTTATCAGTGGAATCCCTCTAATATGACGCTCTCACGCCGACGCGGTCAGGAACCCATGAGCATAATCGCCTCTGATATTTACAGCATGATCATGGAACCGGACACGTTTACGAAAGAATCCACAATATACTTTCATGGCATAACTGTAATCCTCCAATTCGGTTCCGACACCTCCAATACCATACGCCGCTACATCAAAACCATGAACGAACCAATACTGTTGCCGGGTGGATAGAATGTCAAAATCAAAAAAACAATTTGATCGATCAGCAGCCTTTTCCCTGTTCGAGTTACTGATCGCAATCGTTATCATCGCGATACTAGCCGGCGCTGCCACACTCAACTTTTCTGGCAGCATCGACTATGCCAAACTACAGAACGCCACAGCTAAACTGACTGCCGATCTGCAACTGGTCCGCGACCAGGCACGCCGCGACCAGCAACCACGCACCCTGACCATCGATCCGGACAATCTATCATACCAGGCCACTGGCGTCCCCAGCCTCGACGGCCCCCAGGATATTTCGGTCAACCTGGCCGAACCACCTTACCAGCTATCGACTCTCAAGTTCGAGCCGGCCGGTAATTATTCCATCACCTTCGACGCATGCGGCTTGCCGGCATCCACCAATTCTATCATCACCCTTTGTCGCGGCTCGAAACAAACCACCATAGAAATCGCCCAGGGAGGCAGCATTGAACAGATCAATCAAGCAAAATAATCAATCTCGCCTTTCGGCCATAACCCCCAGGCCTTTTTCACCCAGAGGCGGCTTTTCCTATGTCGAGGTACTGCTCTCTGCGGTCATCATATCGGTCCTGACGGTCTCCGCTATTAAACTGTTTGCCAACCTCGGACGTTCTACTCAGGCAACCACACAGGCAGATATCGCTGCCATGCTGGCTGTCGAAATGATCGAAGAAATCAAAGATCGCCACTACGAAGACCCCATCGCTCCTGGCGAAAGCCTCGGTCCCGAATTTGATGAAATTCTACCAACTCGTATCAATTATGACGATATTGACGATTATAACAACTGGTCCGCCTGCCCGCCACAGAACCGGTTTGGTCAACCTTACTGGCAATATCCCGATATTACCTGCTCCGTTGCCGTTAGTTATGTGGCAGCCGACGATTTCACGCTACCAACCGCAGACGACCAGGACGAAGGCTTCAAAGAAGTCATCATCACCATAACCAACAACAATAACAATAACACACTCACCCAACAGAGATACGTTATCGCAGACACCTCTGCCACGTTACCACAATAGTAAAATGATGATTAAAAACAAAAACGGTAGTATTTACATCCTGACCCTGGCAGCCTCCATTGTCCTGGTTGCCACCGTCCTTGCTCTGTCCACCAATATCCTTCAGTTTCGTCGCAGCTCCCGTTCCAACACACAGATCGAACAAGCCCGAATTTATGCTGAACTCGGTATCCGCCATGCCCTGCGATTCACTAACGCAGAGCCGACTTGGCGACAAATTCTCAGTAACGGTTTGTGGATGCAAGACGTTCCCAATGGTGATGCCACCTACAGCGTCACCGGTATGGACCCCATCGACGCTGACCTGGCAAACAATAGCACAGACCCGGTCATATTAACCTGTACTGCAACCGTGCATGGCCTCAGCCGAACTATCCAGGTTGAAGCGATCGAGGAAAGAATACCTTCCGAACTGCTGAAATATGCAGTGGCTGCCGGAACTAACCTCGATATAAAAAACAATGTGGTTATAAATGGAAACGTAACCTCTAACGGTAACATCTCCAAAACCGAAGGGGGCACGATCATCTACGGTGACGCCGAAGCGGTGGGAACCATAGCAGATACGCAGGGAATCACTGGTGTCATCTCACCAGGCAGTGAACCAAAGGAGTTTCCAGACACAGTGGCGATCCTCCAGTACTACAAATCCCTCGCCACGGATATCCCTTTTCAAGCTACTATTAACAATGTGCTGCTGAGTCCTGCATCAAACCCGTTTGGCCCCGCCAATCCGGACGGCCTCTATAGAATTAACTGCGCCAACCAGAAAATCACCATCAGCAATTGTCGTATCGTTGGCACCATTTTGCTTACTAGCCCAAAAAATGATAGTACCATAGAATTAGGCATAAATTGGACGCCCGCCCGCCCCGATTATCCGGCTCTAATTGTGGACAGCGATATTACTATATGTCCTGATAGGACTCTTGACGAGCATGGCCTTGGCGTTGATTTCAGTATGCCCGGTGAGCCTGGCAATGGGAGCATTGTTAATGTCTATCCTAATCTTATTCAGGGGATGATATACTGCGATGGCATTTTGTCCTTAGGAAAACAATGCAATATTCTGGGAACGGTCATTGCCACTATTCAGTGCCTGGTTGTCGATAACACCATCATTAACTGGAATCCGTCAATTCTTGACAACCCTCCGCCAAAGTTTTACGATGGCTGTCTCGTCCCCGCCCAGGGCACCTGGCGACAGATCACCCCCAAGCAGTAACCTCCTGCCGACCGACGCAACCGCTTTTCTAACACACGGTTACAACCTAAACCAAAACCCCGTTTAATATCGCTTGCTATTACTTGCCCGTGGCGGTAGCATATATTTTGTAACTGCCTTGGTTTGAAAATATCTAAAATTTCGACAGATACAGGAGATTGCCATGACAGCAAAACGAAAAATTACTCGTCGAGGTTTCATCAAAAGCGCCGCCGCTACCGCCGCTGCCTTCTCCATCGTACCCCGCCACGTCCTGGGCGGAACAGATTTCACCGCCCCAAGCGATGTATTGACAAAAGCGGTCATCGGCGTGGGCGATATGGGGACCGGACACATGTTTTATGAAGGCGCCCGGCTGGTAGCGGTATGTGATGTGGACGAAAAACACCTGCAAAACGCTCTAAACGCCGCCGCCAGTCGCAATATCGAAGGCGTCAAAGGTTACAAGGACTTCCGCGAAGTGCTCGACCGGCCAGACATCGACATTGTTCACATCCCCACACCACCACACTGGCACGGCCTGATCGCTATTGCCGCCGCCGAGGCCGGCAAAGATATATGGTGCGAAAAACCAATGACCCGCACCATCGGAGAAGGCAAAAAAGTCGTTGAAGCCGTTCAGAAAAATGGACGAATCTTCAGACTCAATACCTGGTTCCGATTCACCGATGGCTTCTACGGCATGGAAACTACAGTCAAACCAATCAAGAAACTCATCGAAAGCGGCATGTTAGGCTGGCCATTGAAAATCACCATCGGCGGACCGACCGGCTTTGACTGGAAGTTGGGTATGTGGAGCGGAAAAACCAATCTGACACCACAGCAAGTGCCGGACGAACTGGACTACGATATGTGGCTCGGCCCTGCACCGTATAAACCCTATCATCCTCACCGGGTACACCAATCGTTCCGCGGATATTGGGATTACGACGGGGGAGGCCTGGGCGACATGGGCATGCACTATCTCGACCCCGTTCAGTATCTACTCGACAAGGATGACACCAGCCCGGTTGAAATAGAGGCCGAAACGGTACAGCAACATCCCGATGCCGCCGTTGCCTGGCGACGGCTTACCATGAAATACGCCGACGGATGCGAGATTATTCTCGACGGCGATAACCGCGACGAAAACGTACCTTATATCGAAGGACCCGACGGCAAACTATTCAAAGGCTTCGAATCCGACATCCCCAACTTAAAGAAAAAACTCGACGCCTTGCCCGACCCCGAGCCGCAGGTAACCGATTTCGCACATGCCGTCAGAACACGCAAAAAATTTGCCCTCAACGACCAAAACGGACATCGTTCCTGCACACTTGTCAATTTAGGAGTTATCGCGGTACGTCTGGGAAGGAAACTTCATTTCGACCCGGTCAAACAACTTTTCATCGGTGACGAACAGGCCAACCGCCTGATCGATCAGCCCATGCGCATGCCTTGGCACATATAGAAAATACGACTTCCATTTGGAGAAACCCAACAATGACAACTCAAACAAAACTAACCTTGGCAGTTGCCTTTACCCTTCTGCACATTACAGCTTCCGTCTCGCCGGCAAACGATGTGCAATCCAAAGTCACTGAGATAATCGCTCAGATGCCCACCCAAAGCACCGCCGAGACAGACACACTTGCCGCTGAAATCGTCAGGATTGGCCCTGCCGGGATTAAAGCAATCTGCCAAATGCTCGTTCCTCCGGGTACCGGCGACGACACCACAGCTCGATTCGCCCTGAACAGCTTGGCCACCTGGGTTAATCAGCCGGGCACCGAAGCCGACAGAGCAATGTACGTCAAAGCGGTTATAGAAGCCCTGGAATCAGCATCCGACAACGAGGTAAAAGCATTCCTGATACATCGCCTCCAGCAGGCCGGCAAGGACGAATGCGTCGCCCAATTAAGCAAATACCTCACCGACCCCAGACTCTGCGAACCGGCCACTCAGGCCTTGCTCACAATTCGCACACCTGCCGCCGCCGAGGTCCTGCTAAGAGCACTTCCTTCCTCCGACCGGGCCAATCGCGTCACAATCATACAGGCTCTTGGCATCCTCCGCGCCGAGAACGCTACGGCAAAAATTGCCGAATACGCCAACAGCACTGACACCAACACCCGCCATGCGGCTTTATATGCCATTGCCAACATCCCAGACCCATCAGCGGGTGAGATACTGGCCAAAGCCTCACGCTCGAACTCACTCTACGAAAGGGCCAAATGCACTTCCTACTACCTGCTGTTCGCTCAGCGACTCGCCGAAACCGGCCAAAAACGAGCCTCCGTCAAAATTTGTCGCGATTTAATCGAAACACGCACTGACGAACAGAACGTCCAATGCGCCGCTCTCAGTACGCTGGTCTTTACCTTAGAAAGCGAAGCACTTGACGACCTGCTCAACGCTATGGACAGTACCGGCAAAGAATTCCGCGCCGCCGCGTTAAAACTAGCCGCTAAAATCCCCGGAAAATCAGCAACAACCGAATGGACCGAAAAAATGGCAAAGGTCTCTCCCGAAGCACAGGGGGAAATAGCATCCATGCTCGCCAACCGAGGCGATCAAACAGCGATTCCGACGCTGCTTAAAATACTGTCATCCGAAAACACGGACAAAAACCTCAAGCTGGCCGCCATTCCAGCGGTCGCTCGACTGGGAGGCAAAGATTGCATCGATGCCCTGCTCAGCGCAATGAAAACTGACCAGACCGATCAAATCGCAGCCGTCAAGGACGCCTTGATTCGCCTTTCTGACCGGCAGACAATAACTGCTATGGCAAATGCACTGCCTGACGTATCCTCTCCCTCACGGGTGGCGATTCTGGAGGTCCTGGCCGTCCCTGAAGCAAAAGCGCATCTGGAAACAATTTCCACCTGGACAAAAAACAACGATCGTTCCGTTCGCATAGCGGCCATCAAGGCACTCGGCATCCTGGCAGAAGAAAAACATCTGTCAGGACTGATCGATCTTCTCCTCAATGCCGATAGCTCTGATGAGCAATCCGTTGCACAAAAGGCCGTAGCAGCGACCGCCAACCGGATCGCCGATCCGCAAAGGCGAGCCGATCAAATATTGACCGCGATAAAAAAGACGACCGACAACAAGAAAGCCCCTCTTCTGCAAACGCTGGCCTTTATCGGCGGCGACAAAGCACTACAGGTCGTCATAACCGAAACAAAAAGCACCAATGCCGACGTTGCCGATGCCGCCATACGAACCTTGGCCGACTGGCCCGACGCCGGCGGCGCCATTACTGAACTGATCAACATCGCAAGAAATACCAGGGAATTGAAATATCAGGTCCTCTCGCTCCGCGGCTGCGTACGCCTTGTGGCCACAGCCGACCTGACCAACGAAGACAAACTCGATTTGTACAAAGACGCCATAGCTGCCGCCGAACGAGCAGAGGAAAAAAAACTCATCCTCGCCGGCCTGGCTGATGTGCCAACTATCGAATCGCTCAAGTTCGTGGCTACCTATCTCGACGATAAAACCTTACAAGCTGAAGCGGCCCTGGCCGCCGTGAAAATCGCCTGCCCGCAGAGGGACCCCAGAAGACAAGGTCTTCAGGGCGACGATGTGCATGCAATATTGAAAAAAGTAATTGCTGTCTGCCAGGATGAGGACGCCCGCAAAAGAGCTCAAAAATACGTCAACGCTACCATACCATAGCGCTGCGATCCCTGAGTTTCGCACCTATCGACCGACCCGATGCGAACCATTTGTCCGGGGCGGTCTAACCGATACCATGTAAAGGCAAACCAAGCCAGGCCTCGGCCGCCTCGCCGACCGCTTCGCTGAAGGTCGGATGCCCATGAATCGTCGCAGCCAGTTCCTCGACCGTCAGCTCGCACCGCATAGCAAGGGCGATTTCACCAATCACATCCGTAGCATGGGGACCAATGACAACTCCACCCAAAATACCCCCGATATCCGCCTCCGCGATAATCTTTACCATCCCCTGGGGCTGGCCGTAAGCCTGGGCCATACCGCTGGCCGAATACGGAAAACGAGCTATACGCACATCCTTGCTCTGTTGTTTCGCTTCTCGCTCCGACAGCCCCACGGCCGCGGCCTCCGGATGCGTATAAACACCGCACGGCACCACACTACGGTCGTCACTGGACTGATGGCCGGTAGCATTATCAGCGGCGACAATACCCATTCGGCTGGCCAGATGTGCATATTGTCGCGTCTCGGCAATATCCCCTATCGCATATATCCCGTCAACATTCGTACAGCAGTGATCATCGACCTTAACCAATCCGTTTGCCACTTCAACGCCAACCGCCTCCAAACCAATGTTCTCGACATTACCCACCCGCCCGATAGCGACCAGAACCTTAGCGGCCGTAACTTCCTGACCGTTTTCCAACTGAGCCGCAACCGCCGACTCACCTGGCGTAACCGACATCAGCTTACTACCGGTAATAATGTTAACGCTTCGCTTCTTCAAACTCTCATAAACCGCCTTGGAGATATCTTCATCCAGATTAGCCACCAGGCTATCGAGCATTTCCACCACCGTAACAGGAATACCCAGTTCCGCGTACATCGTCGCGAATTCACAACCGATCACCCCACCACCGATAATGATAACGCTTTTCGGCAGATCTTTAGCGGTCGTAGCTTCATTGGTCGTCATTAGATCCGGACAATCCCACGGAAGAAAACCGGGCCGGACCGGCCTGGCGCCCATAGCCAGAATAATCGACTTGGCCTTTATTTGTTGGATGCCGTTGTCGGTTTCGACCTCAATCGTATCGCTGGCTGCGAGCTTTCCACGACCGTTTATAACATCAATTTTGCGTTTCTTCAGCAGAAACCCCACACCGCCACGCAGACCGGCCACCACCTTACCCACCCGCTTCATAAAAACAGCCGAATCGACACGAGCCTTGTCAACCAAAATACCATAGTCTTTCGCCACGGAAGTCTGCCAGAACACCTCACTGGCATGAAGCATCGCCTTGGTGGGAATACATCCGACATTCAGACACGTCCCGCCCAGAAGCCCTTGTTCTATACAACAAACCTTCGCGCCGCGCAAAGCCGCTCGCATCGCCCCAACATAACCTCCCGGTCCTCCACCCAATACAGCTACATCATACATATCGAAATCACTCCTTAATTACAGCTATAAGTGTCAGGATAGTCGCGTATATTCTTCAAGCAGTCTAAGGTAAATTCTATATTGCTCCAGAGAAACCCCTGGAGGAGTCTGATGATCCACACTCGCAATGAAACCACCCTTTCGCATCAGGGGCCCCAGGCGTTCGAATTCCTCTCGCATAGCCTCCTCGCCATGGGGCATGACCATTTTATCATAATGACCTATCAGATCGAACTTCGGATACTGTTCTCTCAATTTATCACCATCAACACCTGCCTGCCGTTCCAATGGCAAAACCCCCTGAACACCAACCGATTCGAGCCACGGGATCATAGCCGTAACATCTCCATCTGTGTCAACAATGCTAATCACATTGAGCTCATCTAGTAAGGGAATTATTTGATTATAGTAGGGAGCCAAAAATTCATTGAATATCCGCTCAGAAATCATTGGCCCATGGTTATAGCTCATATCTTCGGCTACGGTGGCAAACGTTGGAACGCAGGTCTTCTCCATCTGCCTGATCAATCCGATATTAAAATCAAGTAAATCCTTGTTTATCTGATGTACCAATTCAGGCTGATCAAAATAAGCATAACTTAGTTTCTCTATATCCATAAGAGTTCTTGAAAACCAGAAAAAACCTTCAAAAGTCACCCAAACAACCATATTCCCTTCTTTTTGTTTTTTAGCCAGCGGAAGCATTTTTTCAATAGCCTGCCGATGATCCGGAAACAGGCTTGGCTTAATTCTTAAATAATCATCCATATTATGTACTGAACCTTCTGTGTGGTGCTGAACCGCTTCGATAGTTGACTGGGTCGTGCTGAACCAGAATTGAATATAAGGATCAAGCCCAAAATATTCGGAAATACCAAAAATATCGTTCTCAGCCAATTCTCTCGGCAGACCTTCTTTGTGCCAGCGTTTTATTGTCTTGTCCCACCACATTGCCCATTCCCAACGAGGCAGGCGATCTACGGACTTGAAATTCATAACTGCCCTGAAACGTTCTACATGGTTCATCGTTCAACACCTTCTATATGGCCAGCTTCCACAGTTTTTCCAACCCAATTTTCATTCAACAGGACGCATTGGGTACAGAATCAATATGCCAAATTCTCATACCACTGTCAAGGTTTTTCTAAACCCAATTCCTCGGCTGGAAACGCCCATATCGCACATGCCGCGTTGTAAGCTCAAACCAGCTTAAACCGGCAAAAACAACTTGACTTCATGGCTCAGACGGGTTATTTTATAGTAAAGTCTAATTATGCACAAGAAACAAGGAATATCACAAAATGATAGGTTGTATGAACATGAAAAGAACAACCGCTCTGCTGACTCTGTTGATCGGCATCTCTTCTCTTGCAGGACAGGCAGAGAACCAGCCTGCCCAAAGGCCATTTGCACCCGCTAAAGACTTGATATCACTGCACTATGACCATGCACCGGACAAAGATGACGGACACAGCGCCGCAGCGGACAGAACACTTCTCCAATCTCTTTACGGAGCATATTGGATATCGAAACACGTTGTTCCCGTATCCGGGGCTTACGGCAAAAACGCGAAACACTTCGACCGCGACTCCGATGCTGTCATGGACGCCGCATGGAAGAACTGTTGTGGCTGGCTGGCGGCGCACACCTCTCGCGAGGCGGTTGTTAACGAATTGGCGAAAACATGGACCAAAACCATCGAGGCTGGGGGTGACGTCTGGGTCAAGGAGGGCGGGCAGTCTGACATCACCGCGGCTGTTGTGGAGAGGATTAAGAAGCAATCGCCCGCGATTGACACCGCCACAAGAATCCACGTGGTTCAGCACAGCAATTGGAACGAGGACCAAACGACAGACACCGCCCTGGCGTACACGAAAAAGCATACCGACTATATCAGGATTCGCGATGCCAATGCTTACCTTAACAAAAAAGGCGGAAATGACGCGTTCGTTAGAGCTGCAATCGTTCACCCGACCTTTTCAGCCGCATGGAAGGCGGCATTTACTTACTATGATCCAGAACAAAGACTTGATTTCTCCGATACGGGTGAACTGATGCACATTCTGGGACTCGGAGAGATCGGCTTCGATGAATTCGCAAAACGCTACTTGGAAAACATAGAAGAGAAAACTCCCAACCTTACTTCCTGAGCGGCGGTAAATATGGAATCATCATCGAAAACTACCAGGACATAGTGGCACCTGATCAAACGATGCCGCCATTATACAACCCAAATCCATAACCAAAAAATTCAAAACCTCTTTATTATAGCTCTATCTTGTCAGAATCCGGGTTCGTCTCGTCTGTTTTTCTTTCAAACCGCTCAAATAAATCTCGGTTTCTTTGTTCCATCTCTTGCATTCGCTCCATCATCTCACGCATCTGTTTGTGAAGATCGCCAGGCAAACCAAACTCACGCCCGGGACTACGCTGTAAAAACGGCCTGTCAAAAAAATCATAGCCCCATGGCTCATCTGACGGTGGACCTGACATGTCATCAGGATCGACTAATCTTTCGGAATCTTTGCGGGCATTTTCCAGGGCGTCCTGGGCCGCTTTACGGTATTTTTCCGGCAGCTTGTCGATCTGATCGACGGTAGCTTTATACTCGTTGCGGTCGATACGTACGGTAACAGTCGCATCGTTACTGTGGGGGGCGCCGTTAATTTCAACCTCGTAATTTTGGTCATCGGACAGATAACTATATACGTATCGTTGCTTGAAAGTATCCTCGATATACTTTTTTATTCTCGTATCGGGCAGATCATCGAAAGGCATCTGCTGCCAGTGTTTTTTATCAGGTTCAAGCCGAAACATCCTGCCGGGTTGCCATCTCTCCATGTAGTCCGGCTCCATGGGATATTTCCATTCGATAACCTCCCTCGCTGCCGCCAGAGTCAGATTAACCGTCTTACGCTCGCCAAGATGGATAATCTCCAGATTGACCTCATCGCCAACGCCTGACTGGCGAATATCAGACACAAAATCATCATAATCGGTCACATCTTTACCCCCAAAACCGATAATGATATCGTCGCATTCGAGGTTGGCCTTGTCCGCAGGACTGTCCACTTGTATGTTTTTAACAACCAAACCCTGATTGGGCTTGAGACGAAGGTGTTTAACCAGCAACTCATCCAGCGGCCGAGAATCCAACCTGACGCCAATATAGGGACGCTCATCCCCGCCGCCCAACCCGGCAGTGACCATCACATTACCTGCCAACAAAACAGCAATCATAAAAAACATTACGCTAACTAATCTCTTTTTCATCTCAGTCTCCTGTTACAAATCTCCGTGATAGACCACCGGGACAAATTTATTCTCCCGATGGGTCTCAACCAGCCATTGGTCTCCCGTATCATCGGTAAAATTATACCAGTCGATTGTTCGCCTGATACTCGGATCGACTACCGTTCGGGGCGCCCGAACAATACGCGGTTCTGCAACCGATCCTGTCGTCGTGTTTTCCGCGGTTGCAAACATATCGTGCGTGGTCACTTGTGGCTGAGACGGCAAAGACCGCGGCAAAACGAAGTATCCTCCCAGGGCCAACGCAAACCCCGCCGCCAAACCCGCTGCGAACCGTAGCCAGCCTCCCAGCTTTATCGGCCGGGCATTCCGCCAACCGCCGGACCGCTCAGCCCAGGCCCGCTCGAAGACAACCTCTGCCGATTGTCCACCTTCAACAACATGGGCCGTCAGAGCCTGGCGGGCCTGATCCTGCAGTTTACGCAACTCTTCCAGCATCCGACGGGCCTGCTCGTTTCGCTCTAGTTCCATTTGCAATAGACGCTCTTCTGCCGGAGTGATCTCACTGTCTATATACTTGCCAATCAGAATTTCCAACATTTCTTCATTCATGTTCGGGGAACCTTATCTGCCGGTTTACCGGTAAGTCGATTGTGTACCATCCGACGGGCACGAACCAGGCGGACTTGGATAGTGGTAGCAGGTATTTCCAGTATCTCGGTTATTTCTGCGTAGCTCATATCTTTCATATATTTCAACACAAAAACTTCTCTGTATTTTTCAGGCAGCAGATTCACCGCAGCCAATATCTGCTGGTACTGTTCATTTTGAACCGCTATTTCATCTGTTCCTGGCGATTCACCATCGTCCTGCCGCACCGCCAACGGATCACCCAGACGCATCGAGTCTCGGCTGCGTTTCTGCCGATATGATAGGGCCTCCCGTCGGGCCACCGTTGCCAGCCACCCACGAAACCGCTCCGGCTCCCGCAACGTCACGATCTTATCGATCACCACCACACAAATGTTCTGCAGAACATCATCCACATCGTCAATATTACCTAACATACTGTAAACCAAGCCTTTAAGCCAGTCCCAGTTACGCTCCAGCAACTCGCGCAAAGCCTCTCTTTCACCCTCACGCCCGGCACACACCAACGCCGCTTCGGTTTTATTTGCCGTCGAACTCATATTATCTCATACTCAGTCAGCTATCATGTTGTTGGCGTCATCACATCATTTTATTCTATAATCTTAGAGCGCCTGCCGGAACGAATTCATACACAATTTACCACTTTTTTTGAGACTGTGGTAGCATTACAGAGCGAATAAAACTTAACGTACTTAATTACAAAGACTTACGCAATATCCAAACTAGCTGATCGTACCCCTTCCGACCCCGTTAGTGGGTCGAATATGCATAGCCGCCGGCACAGTGAACCTCAAACGAACAAAACCCCTGGAACAACACCACTCCAACAAATTCCCGGAACCCCGTAGAGGTTCAGCAGTTATAACAGATCGGCCAAATCCTTCTCCGTAGCCAAAATCCGTAAAGCACTGTAAGCTTCAATAATCTGCCACCTACTGAATTTCGCCATTTCCAGCAGGCGATGTCGGCATCGCTTCAGTCGCATGGCGGTCCGCCAAAGCTCGCTCCAGTTCCGCCTTGACTGACGCATCCACGTTGTTTTTTTCCAACATGCCGGTCATGGTTGCATTGACGTCCTCACCCCGCAGGCTGACTAGGCTCTCCCGAATAACCTGCAGTTCCTCCCCTTCCGCTTTTGCCGCTAGCTCGGCCAGCATCTTCACACGCCGAGCACCACCCAGTTGGCCAATCGCCCGCAGGGCCGCAAAACGAACATCCCGGTCGGGTTGCCTGCTGACTGCAATAATTTCTTCAATGGCTTTCGAAGCATCCATCTCGACAAGAACTGTAATGAACTGAATTTGCATATCAGATGGATACAGCGGTAGCCATTTGACAATAGCTCGCATATTAACCTGGCCATTGATGGCCGGTACGCAACTTATCGCCGCCGAGAGCATCGTAATATCCTTGACAGACAGGGCATCGAGAATCACATCTACAGCTTTGTCTTTTTGACAGGCCACCGTCCCGCGAAACGCCCCAATTCGGACTTGTTTGGGCTCCTGAGGATTACGCAGCCACTTATAGATCTCCGCCGCATCCCTGTTCTTGCCGGCATCCGTCAACCTTGCGGCGCATTGTAAAAGCGCACTACGTAATAGCGGTTGCGTTTTTTCCGGCAGCGTGGCCTTGGCACCAGACAAGGCCGCC
This sequence comes from uncultured Pirellulales bacterium, assembly GCA_964537505.1. GTDB lineage: Bacteria > Planctomycetota > Phycisphaerae > Sedimentisphaerales > SM23-30 > DAINBT01. Next base: position 31,088 of record CAZICK010000010.1, on the reverse strand, counting down.
CCAGCCGTAGCATTGCCGATCTTGCCCAACGCATCAATGGCCGCGTTTACAACATCAGGGTCTTTGTCGGTCATATATTTGGAAATAATATCGACCGCGTTTTCGTCCCGGCGGTCTCCGAGAGTATTAATCACGCCGATCAGTTGCTTTCCTGTGAGCTTCTTACTCGCTTCACGCAGCAACGAGAGAACCTGGTCACCGGGAATTCTCGCCAGTGCCGACCTCGCCGCCAGCGACAAGTCCTTATCGCCCAGCAGCGCCGCCAGGGCGGGCGCCTCACTGACCGAGCCGATCAGCGAAAGTTGCTTACAAAGAAATTTCTTGCACTCGATACTGCCATCCGATCCGAGCATAGCCACCATCTTGGCCGTGAGTTGTTCCCGGAGAACCGGCTCGCCAGCGGCATTATTAACCATTTTTTCAACAGCCGAAAGCCCGGCTCGAGATTGATCCAACTCGTAACCGGCAACGGCCTTCAATACGGCATCAACATCCGTAGCGGACTGAAGATCAACTGCCAAAACCGCCGGTATGAACGAAAACAAAACCGCCAGAAACAAACTTTTTTCTGCTTTTGCTGACATAATCTGCCCTTCAGTAACCGTTCAGGCCGCCAGGCCCAAACTTTCCGAATGACTGGTAAACACAATCAGTCACGAAACAATAACTTACTGTCGATATAACCTGTTTTCGCACCGCTGTCAAGGCCTTTGAGACCCAGGCAGCGATTCCGCAAAGATATGATTTATATGGGCTTACGGCTCAGAAAATTTAAAATTGGCGTCACGATTCGATTTGGAAGCCGAGTATGGCCAATTTCTCAGCCAGTGACGCTTTGTGCGGCTTCAGGATAGCGCGCGTATTGAAAACCTCACGGCGAACCGGATAGTTTCTGCGGAGAAAATCGAAACATTGGCCTCTTTCGTCAGGCGGCTTGTTGTTTATTTCTCTAAAATTAAGATCGTCATGCATAATCTTGTATATGCGCCCAAGCCCTTGCGACAGAAGCTGCTGATCGGAACCATCGGTTGTGTTCAGCTCTATCACCGGCACCTGCGGGGCGGGCATCAACTGATCGACGAGCAATCTGTTGGGAGTATTGAGGAACCGGCAAATTGCATCGTACAGCATCGCCGTACCGTTGACCTTGCCGTCCAGTGAATAGCCGGCGATGTGCGGTGTGCCTATAGCGACGCGATTGAGCAGTTGCGCATCGATGTTTGGTTCGTTCTCCCAGACGTCCAGCACAACTGGGCCGATGGCGCCGGCCGCCAGGGCATTGCCAAGGGCCCCGTTGTCAACTACCGGACCGCGGGATGTATTAATCAAAGCAGCCCGCCCCTTCATTCGGGCAAGGGTCTTCTCATCGAACAGATGATAAGTAGCATCTCGCCCTGTGTTGGTCAGTGGAACATGGCACGTGATAACGTCGGCCATTTCCAGTAGCTGATCCAGCGAGACATATCGGCTGTCATTGGTCTGACGCTGCAAAGGCGGATCGTTGGGCAAAACACGCATCGACAGGGCCTGTGCCTTTTTTTCCAGTCTTGAGCCGATGTTACCCACACCGATAATACCGAGAATCTTTTCTTCCAGGTTCCAGTTGTATTTTTGCGCCAATACCAGCACAGCGGCGACGACGTACTCAGCCACCGAATTGGCATTTGACCCGGCAGCGTCAGCGAAAGCTATTCTACACCCCTTGAGGTATTCCTGATCGACGTGATCGGTACCGATCGTAGCCGTACCGACAAAGCGAACCGGGCTATTTTCCAGCAGCTTGCGGTCCACCTTCGTAACGGACCGGACCAACAGCGCATCCGCATCGGCGACCGTACCGCAATGCATATTGCGCCCGGAACAGCAGATAACTCGGCCCAGGGAACCAAAAATCTCCCTGACAAACGGTATATTTTCATCAGCTACTATCTTCATGGTTTGATTCATACTTCCGGACATTATACCAATCGCTTATGAGTTTGCAATCTCGGCAAATATTGGCTTGCGTTTTCGGGAAAAGTTCTGGCACGAATGCCGGAATTCCTTAAACGTCTCATAATAACGGTTGTTCAGCACTTTTTTCTTGAAAAACTTCCTATACCGTTCGATCAGATTCAAATTCGGCGAGTCGGGTGGCGGAAATATCAATCTAATCTTAGTGCCTTCCATATACTCTTTTAATAAACCTGAACGGGGGTAGCAGGCGTTCTCAACAATGGCACACATGGTCCTTTGGCTATTTTTGTGGCATGGAAGGCCTAGGATGTCGGGTGATTTACCGAATAGTTTTGTAATTTTGTCGGCACATTTGCTGCGAGAAACAAGAGTAAAAAAAGCAATTACCTATTTGACAAAAGCACCTGGAATAACGTATAATACGAGTGTTCTCGCAGAATGTGACTCTTCTGTGAGAGCATACAAGCCTCCTGGCCGGCATGGGATGCAATGTCCCCTGTCGGCCCTTATTTTGCGCATTTTTTGGGGTGGGGCAGGAATTCAAAATGTAAAGTGCCCGCAATGGGCGATATTTTCCCCTTTTCGATACTATCGCCACAGCTATAATAGGCTCTGTTGTCGCAGGTGATAGACCCTGTTCTGACTTTGCGCATAAGCAACACACAATAAAAAGTGCGACACGTAGAGCCGCGTAGGCGAAATCGCACTGAAAAGTTGATTCTCCTTTAATTCCTCAATTAGTTAGGAGCTATTCATGTGCACCACATTTAAAAAAGGACTCTTTGTTTATTTCCTGATCTTTCTTGCAGTTGCAGGCGATTCACTAGCGCAGGACACACAGCCAGTCGCCTATTGGGACTTTGACCGCGTACAGGATAAGAAGGTCCTGGACTCTGTCAGCGGAAAACAGGATCCAATCAGTGGTAATTACCGTATGATCCGTGGCGTCAAAGGTCAGGCGATTGTGATGGATGGCTATACAACCTGCATTACCCGCTCGGCGGAATCGGTCCCCGAATTAGGCCAGGCTTTCACAATCGAAGCATGGATCGCGATTGGTGCTTATCCATGGAATTGGGCGCCTATTGTTTCCCAGGAGGATACCATTAGTACGAACAGCAACCTGGATGAAGCCTGCTGGCCCGACGATATTTCTGCCGATTCCCCAAAAGCCGGTTTCTTTTTCGGGATCAGTCCGCAAGGTTATCTTGGCCTTCACGTTGGCAGCGGCGATTGGCAAATCTGCCGATCTGAAAGTAAAATCCCCTTGAGAACATGGACGCATGTCGCGGCCGCCTTCGACCGGGAAACAGGAATTGTTCTTTACATTGATGGCATGGAAGCAGCGAAAATGAAAATAGAAGGGGAATTTCGCCCTGCCAAAGCCCAGGACCTGCGAATCGGTATGCCGCACCAGAAAATCGAACCATCTCATCCTGTCCGGGCATTTGCCACGCTCCCCTGTTGGTATTCACTGGATGGTCTTGTTGACGAACTGCGGATTCATAATAGGTCGCTTTCATTAAAAACCATCGAGAAAAATTATACTTCCTCTAAACCCACCCTCGCCGCCGATCTTCCACAGAGGATCATGCCATCCGGACCATCCGGTCCTGGAAAATTCGGGGCATCCTACATTCGTCTCGAGTATTATCCTGAGTGGGACACGCTCTGGCGGATATCATCAGATTCGGATATCGTAGTCCAGTTCGATGATTCACCCGTTCGCGTTGTGTTCTGGCGCGGAACACGTTATAGCCCCGCATGGGTCATGGAGAATGATATATGGATGGCGGACCAGAGCATTGAAAACTTCAATGAGAAGGATGGATGCATCGAGCACATGCTTGATCCCCGCTGCCGTTTTTCTCACGTGCGTATTATCGAAAATACACCTGCTCGCGTTGTTGTACACTGGCGTTACCTGCCTACCTCTGCCAACGGCAATCATTCCCAGGTCAATCCAGTATCAGGCTGGGAAGATTGGGTCGATGAGTATTATACCTTCTATCCCGACCAGGTGGGCATTCGTAAAGTCGTTCTCCATTCCGACGGCGAGCCACTATGGCCTGAAGAAGTTATTGCACTTTGTCAGCCCGGCCAAAGGCCCGAGGATATTATTGATCTGAGTGCGATGACACTGGCAAACCTCAACGGAAAGCAGCACACTTATACCTGGGCCGAAAAATCCCCCATGTTCCGAACCGCCGGACGCTGGGAGATAGGTTCTTATATCCATTTTGGCGATGCCCTGGGTGAAAAACCAAACATCATGGTGGTCAATCTGAAGAGCAAATACAAACCGTTTCAGATATTTGAAATGGAATGCAACTTCACTTGCTTTGCCCATGAACACCGCAAGGAGGTCTCGCATTTCCCATGGTGGAACCATTGGCCTGCCGCGATGATCCCATCTGATGGACGGTACTGCCAGGCTGCGGATCGCCCGTCACACTTCTCATTGGCCTGGGCGAGTCCGAGACCGCATGAAGGCGAAAACAATACTTACTGGTGGACCTGGATGTATGGTGCAACACAAAACACAGCGGGATCGTTAACGGCATTGGCGCGATCCTGGGTCATGCCCCCGAAACTGGTTATCCATGAAGGTGCTTCTCAGGGCCAATATGATTCTACTCAACGATGTTATGTGATTTCCAGTTCAGATCAACAGGAAATAGAAAAACTCAAACTTAGCTTGCAGGCTGATTCCCAGGGCCTTGTGGTTAATCCGGCTTTTGTTATCAAAAACTGGGGGGATCATCAAGCCTTGCTAAAGGTGAACGGAAAAATGATTCCACAGGGCAAAGCCTGTCGCCTCGGCCATATCCGCACGATCAATCAATATGACCTTGTAATTTGGCTCGAACTGGAATCCGACCAAATGGTAGAGATTTCTATAGATCGCGACAAATGATTAATTTGAGTAAAACGCGTTATTGACCCAATTCTCTTCATCTTTCGGAGGAAACGAATAATGGATAAGCTAATCTGGAAACGCATTGTCGGATTCTTTCTGTGCGTGGCTGTTGTTCTTTTGACGAACGCTTCCGCTTATTCACAGACTCGGGATTTCTATGCGTACTATACAAGGCTCGATTATGAGGACGGGAACAATACTGGAAAATATGCTGATATTGTCGTCAATGTAAGAGAACTGGGGAAACTTGTATTCAGCCGTGAATACAGTTATTTGCCGTACTGGCAAACCGCGGAAACGAAGCACTTTGTTGACAAAATAATACCAATCAGCGGTGACGGACCTGCCGAGAGACCCGATAAAATCAATAAATGCTCTTATGTCAGGATAATTGAAAATTCATCCGATAAGGTTATCATCCACTGGAGGTATGCCCCGAACCAAAACAGCGAAAGCTTTACAGATTTCCGGAAAACTTACGGCGGCGACATTGGAAAGTATTTTGCCCAGTATGCGGACGAATATTTTACCATTAACGCGGATGCGACTGTTACCAGGAGAGTCAAAGAAGGCTGTTATAAGCTCGATGACTGGAATGACCCCTCGAATGAAATCCAGCAGGAATTGGAACTTACGTCCTCAGGCATTACAATTAAAAAAACCATACCGGCGAAGTTGCAGAATCTCCCGGGTGAAGCGGTTCCGGGGCCTGCGATTATCGATAAGGCCGTCCAGTTTCCGGTGGTATGGATGAGGTTCGACGAAGGATTGAAACCTAATTACCATCTGACGAAAGAAAGTGTCAATGGATACGATTGTGTTGTCGGCGGTGTGGAGGGCCATTGGAGAACAGGGGTATCGGGAACAAGTCTGTCATTTGACGGCTACACCAACAAAGTAACACTGCCAGCCGGCCAACTGCCGGAGATAAGTGGTAATTTTACAATAGAGGCCTGGATCGCTCCTCAGGAATATTCATGGAACCGCTCAGGCATCGTCGATCATGACCAGGACAAAAAGGCCGGGTATTCCCTGGAGATAAATCATCTCGGGCAGATAGGACTGTATGCTTATGTAAATGGCCAATGGCGGGGATTAGACACCAGCGAAAAAGCGGACTTGTTAAAATGGACCTTTGTTACCGGTGTTTACGAAAAAACCAAGGGCTTCTCTATTTATTTCGATGGAGTCTTAGTGAGTACCAAACCGGCGTCAGGGGCGGTCAAAGATGCAAATGGTCTGGACCTTTATATCGGCATGGCTCACGAAAAACAATATCCATGGGCTTATGAACGCACGATCACAAAGTCATTCCTTTCAAATATGGTTTTCAGCGGTCTGATCGATGAGGTACGGATATTCGACAGGGCCTTGAATGCGTCGGAAATATACTCCGACTACCTTGTTTTTAAGCCCGATGTCCCCCAACCTTTGCAATATTGGGTTTTGCCGGCGGGGCCGGACAAAGCAGGCGGTTTTGGTGCTGCTTATACAAAACTCAAATGCAGCCCGGAGTGGGACGGCCTTTGGCGCGTGGGTGACTATGCGGACATAGTTGTCTCCTTTGACGACAAACCCAGCCGGTTTGTTTTTTGGCGTGGTACGAATTACCTGCCCAGCCTGGTCACCCAACCTGGTCCGGCAGGCATCTGGATGAGTGACCAGGGCCCGGAAAATTATACCGACCAATGCTATGAACACATGTCCGACAAGATGTGCCGCTACTCACACGTTCGGCTCATCGAGAATACCGATGCAAGGGTGGTCGTTCACTGGCGAAATGCAAGCGTGGGTATTAGTTATGACTGGATGGAAGTGGATGAAAACGGATGGGGTTTGTGGACCGACGAGTATTGGTATATATATCCGGATGCCGTATCTGTGCGCTATCAGGTGAGCAGAAGATTAGCCGACCTCCCGGCACAAACACAACAAAACGAAATGCTCAGCCAACCGGGAACCAGGCCTGAAGACAATGTCCCCTATGATTCTGTCACCCTTTCCAACATGGCCGGAGAAACAGAAACATGGAATTATTCCGTCGGCCCAACCTTTAGAAACACTCCGCTGATTGCCGGAAATAAAAACCTGGTGTACACGAATCTTAACTCCGAATATAAACATTTCAATATCGGAGAAGTCGGTTCAAACTGGAGACCATACAGCCAATGGGAATCAATGAGACTGGCTTATGGCCATTCGAAGTATAACGCCTGGAACCATTATCCTTTTGGCCTCCTGCCAAGTGACGGCACGGTAGCGACCGGAAAAGACCGGACAAGCTCTTCATGCCTGGGGACGCTTGATGGCCTGGACCATCTTCTCGACGATGGTCGAACGGAACTATATAATATCTATGGAATAACAAACCTCCCGGCAACTGAGCTTAAGGACCTTAACCGTTCATGGAATACACCTGCCAAATTAATCTCTATGAATGGCGGTCAGGGCAGTGATTACGATAAAAGACAAAGAGCTTATGTCATAATAAAAGAATCGGATACGCTCTCATTTGAGCTGGATGGTTCCCAGGAAAATCCCGTAATGAATCCCTGCTTTGTCATCAAGAACTGGGACGCCAAGCCCTCAGCTCAAATGGAAATTGACGGTAAAAAACAAGTTCCATGCACGAATTTCAGGCAGGGAATCATAAGAGATACCCACGGCACAAAAACAATGATAATCTGGATCAGGCAAACATCATATAAACGGATAAGTTGTAAAATTTACTGAATAAAGCAGGGTTGCTACTTCGCAGGAAGCCGCCTATAATTGGAGCATACGTTTAAATCAGGTGTTGCCGGCAAGGTGCCGGCGTTACGTAGCTTTCGCAACAGTAACTTAATAACCATCTAATCAAGGAGAAAAACATGAAAACCTCATTACTAGTCATTCTGGCCCTCGTAATCGTGCCGTGGTCTTGTCAAGGGCAGCAGAACGATTCAGACAAAGCCGGGGAAAGTCAAGCGGGTGTCGTCATCTCATCTTCCAACGGTCTGCACGGTTATATAAGCTACAATGCAACCCGTCCGCCGGACCGGGCTGCTTACAGTTCGGGCATGGGGTTTTATGCCGCGGTCTGGCCGCTGATTGACAAGCCGATTGCCCATTTTCAGATCGGCTTGCCCAGCGCCTGGATATCACCGGACAATTCCGACAACAAGGATAAGCCGCTCGCTCCGATCGGTACACTTGCCAGGGATAACTGGCCGGAGCGAGGGCCTACCTGGGATAGCGTTTTTCAGACTGTGGAAGGAGGCCTGGGCTATTGGGCGGGTAACCATTTCCGCTACGGCCCGCCTAAATTCAGTCTGAACGCCACCCCGCAATGTTACGATTACGAGGTCGGTTCACCCGGATGGTCGTTCTTTTACAGCAACGAGGCACTGCCGGATAACCGGTTGGGAATTGCTCAATTGAGCAATCGTCTGCTCATTCCGCCGGACGCACTGCCTTTCCAGGGTAATCCCAACGGCAAATTCCTCGGGATCACCTACATGGCCTTACCCTTTACCGAGCCTACCACCGGCGACCCTCCAACCGGTGATCAGGCCTGGACCTGTTTTCTCAGTGCGGCCAACTTCAAAGGGCCGATGGCCTATTATATCCCGGAGACATGGAGCAAGATCGGAAAGTTATTCAATTATCCATTTATCTATGGACGCGGACTCGATGCCCGCCCTGGCGTGATGGGCGGCGGCGCCATGGAGATCAACACTGTGCCGTGCTTCCGGTCTCAGGACTCCAAGGGTGTCGTTTATTCGAAACTGCCCAAGTTGCAGTTCCCGGTAGATGACAAAGGAAGAACCCTGCTGGTGCAGGACGTAACATATTACTCCAAGGCGACCTTGTACGACGCCTTCAAAGCATGGCGGGATGGTGGCCCGGCCTGCTCTGGAAAGTTCGACGAGAAGGGCGCCTTCAGGTCCAAATTAGGTACATATACGCCACATTTCGATCAAGGCGGCAAGAAAATCACCGGCGTTGACAAAATCTTTGACACCAGGATATTCGAATCCGATGTATGGGGCCTGGAGTGGCGCGATGGCACTACCAACGCCAACGGCTATTTCCCTCAGTATTTCAAACATGTCGGGGATGAGCGCATCGCCGTATCCGCCGCGGATGTTCCAAAGGAGACAAATCTTCTGACCAAGGAGTTCAGACTGGCTCGACCGGGCGATCCATACACCTCACCGACCGGCGGCGCCTGGAGCAAGCCAGGCCCGAAGAGTGGCCCTTACAAGGTCAATCTTACAGACGGCTCGACCGTTACATACTTCTGGTACCGGTTTATCGATCAGCCGTCTTTCCAGCAGTATAATTGGAGTGAAGAAAAGAAGGCGAAACTGCAGGCCTTCGTCGAGAAGATACACGTCAACTGGCCTATCGACAGGGACTACATGGCGCCGCTGAGCAGTGGAACCCTGGCGACATTCGATCCGGCCCTTCTCGTGACACCGCCCGCGGGACTGGAGGTCGGTTACGTGCCGATCGTAACCCATCAGGAAGCGACTACCAATTAATTACTCAAACTGACCGCTTTGAGCTGGCAAGCACGCATAACTACTTTACGAACACTTAGTTATAACGAATAAGTGCAACGCCGACATCGAGGATATGTTTACATTATATATTTTTCGATGAGCAGCTTGAGTTTGTGCCAGGTGGGGTCGGTGATGTAGTTCTTGTCTGACCATATTCCCAGTTCAAGTGCTCTGTGGTGTTCGCATTGGGTCTGGAGCAGTGGGGCTGCTTTTGTCAGAGCGGCGTTTATCAGCTCGATGGCGTTTTCGGTGGCGATATTGAGATTGCCGATTATTTCAGTCATAAGAGAGTGTTTGTCTTTCTCGCCGGCGTGTGGTTTCCAACAGTCGTAGTCCGTCGGCAGTGCTACAAGGGCATAGCAGATCTCAGCTTCACGCGCCAGTTTCGCCTCGGGCATACACGTCATGCCGATCAGATGTGCGCCCCATGAACGGTGCAATAGTGACTCGGCGCGGGTGCTGAACTGCGGTCCTTCCATGCACACGTATGTGCCGCCGTCGTGCACTTTGGCGGCTATCGTGTCGCCGGCGTCGAGCAGAAGCTGACGCAGTTGCTGACAAAATGGATAAGCGAAGTCCACATGCACTGCCAGTTGTCCGTCGAAAAAACTGTTGGCTCGCTTGAAGGTCTTGTCGATCACCTGGTCGGGGATGACAAGCTCTGACGGAGCGATCCCATCGACGAGAGAACCGCTGGCTCCGCTGGCGATGATATGGGTGACGCCGAGGGATTTCAGGGCGTAAATGTTGGCGCAGTAGGGAACAGACGATGGGTTTAGTATATGGCCCGGACCGTGGCGGGCCAAAAAAGCGATGGGAATCGAACTGACCTCGCAGGTTATGACCGGGCCTGAAGGCTTGCCGAAAGGCGTGTCGATATCGTGTTCTGTCCCGATCGTTCGGCGGGTTAGAGCCTGGCCAAGGCCCGAACCGCCTATAATACCGATACGTGGCTCTTCAAACATAACAAGGCTCCATATACCAAACTGGCATAAAAGATCACACTGTCGCTGACGTCCCGTAAAATCATATATGATGAATCACGAGTTGTCAACCAAAGACCCGAAATCCAATCTGAAACGCAAAAATAAAGGCCGGCATGGGAATCTCGCACCCCGTGCTGGCCCAGAGCAATGTTTCCTTCCACAGAAGGTTCAGCTTCTGTGAAAGTATCTAGGTGGAAAAGGTGCCTATCTCAGGGGTTTGTGACCAAAACGGCATTGTGCCAACCCAATTTTACCAGTGGCAGAAGGTATCTCATCTTGAAGCCAGGTTGTCCCGCAAGGATGAGGCAGCCGGGATGACGCAATACCGTCCGGGTGCACCTTAGTGCCCACCCACTTCCTTCAAAATGTATTCTTGATCCCCTTATGCCTTGAAAAACCTTGATTTGCCATTGGCAAATCAGATAAAAATAAGTGTAACCGCTTAAATGCGTTTGGCCAATTCACGCTCAACCAGTACAGCCCAAGGAATTAATTTCAATGGGTTAAAATTTGCAAAAGGAAGCCATGCAATACCCGATTCCCATTTAGTAGTTCACACTCGTATGATTATGAAGGAAGAAAATAGAAAAAATGACTACAGCGGATTCAGGCTCGCACGGGACGGCCGTCGCCCAAAACTATTTCGAGCAACTGTCATGTCATTTCAACTCTTGTGCCGGTTAACTTTCGCAGTTTTTTTAACCCAATTTCCATCCAACAGGGCCTGTTACGCTAAAATGGATTTTTATATGCTTTCGATAAATGTTCCGCTAACGTATAAAATTATCGGTTTTGGTCTAAAAAGGCCCTGTTCTAGCTTTGCGTATAAGCAACACACAAGAAAAAGTGCGAAATCGCACTGCCGAACGTCTTATTCTATTTTGAACCGGATCAAACCGCTGATTTTATCACCGGGCTTAAGCGGTTTCTCTGCCGCTGCGATGTGTATGCGGACAAAATGATCCGAGCCGGGGTTGTTATACTCGGCAATCAGCATCCGGGTTGAATCACCTTCGACCCAACAGCGAATATGCTCACTGCCATCCGATTCCACCACAGGCCCACGGATTTGGGAATCGGCTAGGTGAGCGCTAATGATGTTTTCCTTCGTTGACCGAAAATCATTTGTACCGAGTTCATTGGTGTCATGCCGCCATGCGTAATCCGGTTTGGATACCGGCCCTGCCATGCCTGATAATTCGACTCCAACAAAAGCATCGGCTTCACCTTCAAGGCGGGCAATATGGTCCTTCGGATAGACGCTCCATAATCCTTTTCGCAGCCAGCTCAGTTTGGTAAAGCCGCCCGGATATGTCACAACCATTCCGTATTGCCGGGGACTGATCGCACCGGTCAACTCATACTCATAATCAATCGTCATCGTCCCGTCGGCCCCGATTGTCAGTGTATAACCGCCTTGCGCAATGTCGTAGCTGTCAGCAACAGTGACCATCGCGGCGATGTCATTCTGTGTAACTGAAACACTTTTAACCTTTCTGCCGGAACATACCGCCGTATCGAACGAAACAGGCTTCATGTCTTTTGTCATCTGCGTATTGCCAGCGCTATTGAGTGGCAGAATCATCAATTCGGGCCCTCCGCTGAGAATACGATTATTATCTTGTGTCGCTTCGATAATCAGGCCGGTCTGATTATCAAGTTTTAAGACAACTTCGCCCGCCGCAATTGTAATCTGCCTGGCGTCTGATTTGACAGCAATCTCACCCGTTCTCGCCGTGCCGCCGGTTGCTTCTTTCACTGGAACCGGCTTGCCTATCGGCAAACGGTACTCGTCAACAACAAAACCCAAAGGTGAGCCAAACTGCAGATAAACACTTTGGCCGTCAAGATCAGACAGGTTCGTGCGAATAGTCATCTCACCCTTTGTACGCGGAGCAATATCGGCGGTCGCTTTGCCCTTTTGATCTCCGATCTGCCACTGTATGTCCAGTTCTTTTATGTTCGTAAAGTTATGCCGGTTTTCCAGTGGAATTGTAATGCTCCCACCGCTTGCAGGTGCTTCGATATAATCAACGCTGATGCGCACAGGCGAATACACCTTCTTGACATGCCAGTACTCTGGCTTGAGACGCCGCCAGCCATCAATCGGCCCCCACGAACCATAACCAACCGTATGGCCGCCCGGCAGATGGAAGGTATCGTCAATGCCCGACCAGATCGCACCGCCAAGGATGCCCTTGCTCGTGTACATATTGTCCCACATCGACTGAAACCCGCGACCCCAGACATCCCGCAGCCCGGGATCGGTCCACAACTCATAGCGGTTATACACATTTAGATGGCAGTATTCGCCGAACCATATCGGGCGCTCGCGATTTGCGAATTCCTTCGGACCGTTGGCCGTGGGGTAATGGTAGTTGGCGATTATGACATTATTACTACCGACGGCGTTCTGATCATGGAATGTAAACGCTCTGCTCGGATCACATTTACGGGCTGATTCATAAGAACTCTCGAAATTCGGCCCCCATTCAGATTCGTTTGCAAGTGACCAGAATAAAATACTCGGATGACTGCGGTCTCGCTCGACCATCTCCAAGGCGCTTCTGACAATGATTTCCTGGCAGTCAGAACTTTGTGGATCCCTTTTTTCCCACTTTGGCCCACGACCAACCCAGCAAAGGGCGGCTTCTTCCTCGACAAAAAGACCAAACTCATCGCACAGATCGACAAATTCCTCTGCCGGCGGATAATGCGAAGTCCGGATCAGATTGCAGTTCGCCTCGCGGAAAAGCTCGACATCCCTGCGCCACTGCTCCATCGTAAGACTTCGCCCACGTCTCGGATGTGCTTCATGGCGATTAACCGCACGCAGTTTAACCGGATTATTGTTTACGAACAGCTCATTGCCGCGAACTTCCACCTGCCGAAAACCAAAACGTCGTTCCACCGTTTGTATGGTCTCAAAGCCATTTATCAATTTGCATTGAAGCACATACAGATTCGGATGTTCATTGTCCCACTTCTTTGGCGAATCGACCGCGATCTCAATTGTCTCGTCCAGCATTTGCCCGGCGGCGATTTCCGGCAGCGGCATGCTTGTCTTTTCAAGCTGGACAGACTCCCTCGTCGGCCATTTCAGCAACGAAAATTCCAGCTTTGCGCCTTTAAGTCTTTTATCCGTCTGGTTATGGATCTTCATCGAGACATTCATCGTCGCGTCATCGAACGCCTCGTCAAATTCGGTCGTAACATGATACGACTTCACATTGACCTTCGAAACGACCAGCAACGTAACCTTGCGCGAAATACCGCCCAATGGATGTACAGCATATTGTGAAGCACTGGCCAGCGTATCCGATAGGGACTCACTGGTTACCGCCACTGCCAGGGTATTGCTCAACCCGAACCTGACAGCCTCAGTCACATCCAGCTCGAATGGTGTAAAGCCGCCTTCATGTCGGCCGACCTCTTTGCCGTTTACATACACCGCGGCGACGCTGAATACCCCGTCAAAACGCAGTTTAACCTGGTTGCCTGCCCATTTTTTCGGAACATCGAATTGCCGAACATACCCGCCGGCCGCATGGGCGGCAACATCAAAACCCTGCATAACCCATTCACCGGGCACATCTATATTTGACCAGCCCGCGATATCGGCCTGTTGTTTCCAAAAGTCCGCCGACGCGGCCGGATTAAATTTCCACGTCCCGTTAAGACTGATCACTGAACCGGCAACATCGATGGTCGTCTCCGACGGTGGTATAACCGCCTGCACATAAGACCTCTCGACTTCGCACATCGCCACAGCCGGCAATAAAAGAAAAGCACCGACAAGAATTATCAGCCCTGGGCAAAAACGCTTGGTTTGTTGTGCCATGATATTTCCTTTCAGCCTCGTGCCTTCCATCGACCTGCCGCCAGGTCGGATGCCACATCAAATAACGTTATAGGGCCATACAAGCTAGCCAGCCGCTTCGATGAAGGCCTCGATGCGATCGATGCCTTTGTCAATCTGTTGCATGCTGGTTGCGAAACTGAGACGAATGTTTTCATCGCAGCCGAAACCGATACCTGGTACGCAGGCGACCTTGGCCTCTTCCAGCAGTCTCTGACAAAATTCAACACTGCCGCTGACACCCAGCTTGGCGTAACACTGCCCAACATTGGGAAAGGCATAAAACGCGCCGGTCGGCTCAGGACAAGTCACACCCTCTATCGCATTGAGACGCTCATAGATATGTTTGGCTCGCTTGGCAAACTCAGCACGCATCTTTTCGATGTCCCCATCGCCCTTTTGCATGGCAGCTATCGATGCGATTTGGCAGAAGGTGGCTGGACCGCTGGTCATGTGCGACTGCATTTGCCCTATGGCCTCTGCCAGATCAGGTGGCCCGGCGGCATAGCCGACACGCCAGCCGGTCATCGAATACGATTTGCTCAGACCGTTAATGGTGATGGTACGGTCGTAGAGATCGCCGCACACAGCGGCGAAACTGCGGAATTCCCCACTGCCATAGATCAGCTTCTCATATATTTCATCGGAGATTACCGCCAGATCGGACTCGGCGATTACCTCACCTAACGCCTTGACCTCAGAAGGATTATAGCAGAAACCGCCGGGATTATTGGGATAGTTAAGGATCAGCAGGGTGCTCTTGGGAGTAATCGCCCCACGGAGCACTTCCGGCGTCAGCTTGTAATCGTCTTGCCAACGGGTGGTTACGATTCTCACTATGCCGCCGACCAGCTTGACCATCTCAGGATAGCTGACCCAATAAGGTGTGGGGATCAGAACCTCGTCACCGGGATCGACCACAGCGTGAATGGCCTCGTAAACGGCGTGCTTGGCGCCGACGGTAACCACAATCTGATTGGGCTTGTAATTTAAGTCGTTTTCCTCTTTGAGCTTACGGGAGATTTCCTTCCGCAGATCCAGTATGCCCGCAGCCGGCGAATACTTCGTCGCACCCTGATCGAGAGCTGTTTTTGCTGCGTTTTTGATGAACTCGGGCGTATCGAAATCGGGCTCCCCGGCGCCGAAACTAACCACGTCCACCCCCTCCGCCTTGAGTTGTTTTGCACGGGCCGTAACCGCCATGGTTACCGAATCAGATACCGATTGTGCTGTTTTGCTGATCTTCATATTGTCTCCTTTCTGTACGGCTCAGCCAAAATAGATCTCACGTCCTGAACAGCTTTTACAGATTTTTTGAGAACTTTTCAATAGATATTCCCTAACTTCCGCGGTTTTTTTAACACAATTTACTGACTTTGCGTATAAGCAACACACAAGAAAAATCGCGACACGTAGAGCCGCGCAAGCAAAATCGCACAAGGATTACACGTTGTCAAAAGCAAATATTGTGAAACTGCAAAGCAATTTTTAATTTCTACTTGACTTCCACCCCAAACCAGCTTACTTTCTACCACTATTGGCGGGCTTTATTCGACCAGCCCAAAAAAAAACAACTCGAATACCTCGTCAAAGCGGGAAAAGGAAATAAAAAAATGGTAGAGATCAAACCAATGGACAAAGGGTGTGTTTTGTGGCGGTGTTTGCATGGTGGACCGCTTTCAATGGAAACCATGGAACAATGGCCCGCCGACCAGCATGACAATTGGAAACGATTGCGGGCAAGGAACGTGCCGTTGATCAAAAAGCTGATAAGCACCTATGGTAACTGTGCGATGGTCGCCCAGGATGGAGATGAAATTATAGGGATGCTTCGATTCTATCCCAAGGCAATGACGCCGACAAATGAGCAAGGTTTGATTTGCTTTTGTATGCAGCAATTTCACCCGGCAGGGGCGGCTGACGATTTCGTTGAACAGCATTGGCCCTCTTTTGAGGAAATTGAAGACAAAACGCTCGTCGTACACTGTGTGATGGCGTCGCGACCGTTTGCCGACGAAAAGGCAACCAGGCTTTGCGATGGAAATTGTCTTGGCAGACAAGAGGCCGGAGCAAGAAAAGGCATTGGATCAAAGTTAGCCAAAGCCATGGTCGAATGGGCCAAAGAAAACGGCTGGAAAAAAATTGAAGTCACAACGCATCCAGACCTTAATATCTTCTATGGCATCACCGGCAGCGCAGGTAAAACTTTCTGGAAAAAGGCCGGCTTTCGCGTTACTGCTGTCAGGCCGATGTCGAAAGAACTTTGGCCCGACGAAAACGCCAGGGCTTTAATTCATTCTCAAGCTAAAAAGGCTGGCATCAGCTCTCACGAGGCGTGGTCATTCTATGATATGGAATGTGTCCTGTGACAGATACATAACGTGGAAATAACGTCTTATACAGCCCATAGACTGCGGCTCTTAGCCCACGCGGACTTTCCTGTGTCACCCAGCGACTGCGGGTAGTGTCATTGCGAGCACCTCACCTGATTCTCAGGAGGTATGCAAAAGAAACTAAATTCTAGCAATATTCAAGGTAACATGTTTCTGTCAAAGCACTTATAGGCAACATTGCATAGAAACGGTTTTTTTAGTTTCTTAGGAGAAATTTGGCATTAGGATTACCCCAGTTTTTCAATCTGAGCTCAATTGAATCTTTTAGTCTTAAAAGTGCATTCTTTTCACTTTCCAATATTTTCGCATATTTCTCGGCCAATTCTCCTTTAAGTCCTTCAATCCGTTCTTTAAACTTTACTTTTTTCCTAATAGTTCTATTTAGTATCTGGCCTAAAGCGGTTTTTGCTCCTTCCACTTGTTCAGTCGAAGCATCTTTCACTGCAGGAATATATATCCATTGAATAAACTTTTCTAATTTATATGTTCCGGCGAATCCGTACATCTCCTCATCACCAGGTATTTCACTTTTCAATTCAGTATGTTTATCTTCGTAGTCCCGTAAATTATCACAATTCTTTTGTTTTGTTGATGCTGCAGGAAGGTCTGTGTGTTTTTTTCGTATTTTCTCATATATTTCTGCTAATTCTCCTGCGTTAGCTTTTCTTTTCCACGCCTCAAAAAAAGGTGCGAAATCTTTTATTCCTAACCTTATACCATGCTGTTTAACTTCTGCGACTTTGCTATTTTCATCCCATTCAGCAACTGCAACAGCAATTACTTTTCCTTGTCGATAATATGCCTTTAGATCCTTTTTTGCTTCCTCGGATAAGTCTTCAAATGTTAAAGTTATTTTTATAGGTATTTTTGTATTTTTATGATGAAAATCTTCTTCAGCTAATCTATAGAAGCTTTCATTTCTAAAAAACACATTAAGTGCCATTAGAACGGCTGATTTTCCAGATCCATTTGGGCCAACTAGACACGTGTAGTCATCAAGCGAAATAGTTTCGTTATCAAATGATCGGAAATTTTCAATTTTTATTTGTGTTAATTTCATATTTTCTACCATTCTTCCAGCAAGCATAGCCCGGACAAAAAGTAGCCCGGCCATGCCCGCAATTTATTCTGATGGATTAAAATTCTTCTCTTTTTCTTCTCTGCGCCTTCGCGCCTTTGCGGAATTCTTATTTCTTATCTTTGCCTTTTTAAGCCCTTCGCGGGATTCTTATTGTTTCTTATCCGTGCAAATCCGTCTCATCCGTCCCATCCGTGTTCTATTCTTCTCACCACTGACCACTTCTTCATCCTTCCCTCCCCCGCAATACGCAATACGACATACGCACTACGCCTTCTACCACGGCCCGCCCACAATGTCAACAAAATCCCAACCTTTTACCTCCTCTTTTCTTTCCCTGCTCCGGACCGCCCAAAACTCAACTCCCCAACCTTCAAATTTTCTTTTCCTCTCCGTACTTTGGTGGAGGAGTTTGCCAAGATCAAGAGCGGAGATGTGGTTTTGCCTACCCGTAGCAAGGATGGCAAAACAAACAAAACTGTACGGCTCCGCTGTGTAACCATTCCCGATGAAGCCCCAAAAGTGCTACTGAACCGACTGGGCCTGATACTACCCCAACGGCTGCGTCGAATTGATGAGGTGACACAAATGTAGTGAAGACTTTTGGGAACAATCGCCCTTGACGCTATCACGAAGGCCGTTTCGACCTTCTAACTGCGTAACTTGGGCTAACTTTACGCATAAACAATACACAAGAAAAAGTGCGGAATCGCACATTGGCTTTGCGGGGGAATTATTCAACTGGGTCTAAGGTTCGGCTGATTTCCACCAATTCATAGGCTTCAATCAAATCACCGATTTTCAGATCGTCAAAGCCTGCCAGTTTGATGCCACATTCCAGGCCGCTGCGAACTTCGCTGGCGTCATCCTTGATGCGACGCAGCGATTCGACAGAACTGTTGTCGCGGATTACTACATTGTCACGAATCACACGCAACCGGGCGGAACGGCTAATAGAACCATTGGTCACCAAACAGCCGGCAATAACGCCCATGCGTGAAACGCGGAATATCTGACGCACCTCGGCACGACCGAGAGGCTTCTCTTCGATCCGCGGTTTAAGCAGTCCTTCCAGAGCCTTCTTGATGTCATCGCTAATCTGATAAATGATCCGGTACAGACGAATTTCCACGCCTTCCTTTTCCGCTATGTTGCGGGCATGTTCATCGGCGATAACCTGAAAGCCGATTATAATGGCATTGGAAGCCTGCGCTAAAAGTACATCACTTTCCGTAATGCCGCCAACCGCCGAGTGCAAAATTCGCACCGCTACTTCGGAGGTGTTCATCTCCATAATCGTATCACGCAAAACGTCAACAGAACCCTGTACGTCGGCTTTGACGATAACGTTGAACTCTTTAAGTTCGCCGGCGGCAATCTCGCTAAAAAGATTGTCCAGGGTAACCTGACGACGTTGGGCCAAAGCCTTTTCCCGGCGATAATCCTCTTGCTCGGAGGCGATCTCGGCCGCCTGGGAAATACTCTCCACTACGCAAAAACGATCACCGGCAATAGGGATTTTGTTCAGGCCTGTTATTGCCACCGGCGTTGACGGACCCGCTTCCTTGATATTTCGGCCTGTGGCGTCCATCATCGTTCGGATACGCCCGTACGAACAACCGCTAACCAAAATGTTTCCCGGCTTGAGTTTGCCGCTCCTGACGAGTAATCTTGCCTCCGCTCCCTGTTTGATGGTCATCTCCGCTTCGACCACCCATCCCGTAGCGGACCCCTGGTTGGAAGCCGTCAGGTGACGCAACTCCGCTACATATTCAAGATGCTCCATTAAATCTTCAATCCCCTGACCGGTAACGGCACTGGTGCGAACCACTTCCGTGTCACCGCCCCATTCGGCAGGAACCAGGCCCCTTTCTGACAACTGCCCCAAAACGCGATTCTCGTCAACCCCGGGAAGATCCATTTTATTCAAAGCCACGACGATGGGTACCTCAGCCGCTTTAGCATGATTGATCGCCTCTATGGTTTGGGGCATTACACCGTCATCGGCGGCAACCACCAATACCAATACGTCCGTCATATTCGCGCCACGTGCACGCATCTCCGTAAAAGCTTTGTGACCCGGGGTATCCAATAACGCCACACGATGCCGACCATCATCGTAAAGATAAGAACCAATGTGTTGGGTAATACCGCCGGCTTCACCCGCTACTACGCTTTCTTTACGAATCCGATCCAATAAAGACGTCTTACCGTGATCGACATGCCCGAGAAACGCTACTACCGGAGGACGAGGTCCCTGCTGCTCGGATAAAACTTCATTGTCAAAATTTCCCAAAAGTCTGTCCCACAGAAGTGTTCGTCTTTCAACCGTCAAATCTACGCCAAATTCCAACGCCACCATCATCGCCGACTCGGCGTCAAGAACATGATTGATTGACGCCATTACTCCCGTTTCCATCAACTTTGCTATGATTTCATTAGCACGAATACCGATGACGCTGCTGAGTATCTTAACCGTAACCGGCTCCTCTACAGTTGCCTTTTCAATACGATGAGGCTCAATCAGCATCGTCACGCCGGATGAACCTTTCTCCACATGAGACAGCCGACGCTCACGTCTATGAAGTTGGGTGCCTGATGCCTGGGCCAAACGTTGCTCTCGTTCCTGCAAGTCGCGGTCACCCCACTCGTGCGGACCTGGCAAATCGGAAACCGATTCATACCTTCGACCACTGCTGCGATGCAGAGCACGCTGCTTGCCGGGTTTCAGATCGCTTTCTTCCTGTTCTATCTTGGTGCCTTTGCCCTTACGTCTGCGACGCGTACCGATTGGGGCTTCCTTCTCGTAAATCGGATCGGGAAGAAACACTTCCGCCGCAGGTCTTGGAGAAGCCTTTTTTCGAGGAGCACGGCTTGGCGGCACCGATACGATTTCGACCGGATCGGTACGGATCACCCTCGGACCCTGGAGAACCGCAGGAGCAGGCACAAAAGGTTCCGGTGGCTTCGGCGGCAACTCTTCAGGAGCAGCCTTTTTTTCCCTCGGAACTTTTTCCGACACTTCTTCCTTTGGAAGCACCGCTGCCTTTTCCGGTGTTTCGACCGGCTCCAATGACTCGACGGATTTATCTTCAGCCTCGAGTTCCTTGGGGCTTTTACGTTTGGGCCGCTTGGACGCCGCAGGCTTCGCCGCTTGTTTCGGCGGTATCGAAGGGGCAATCAACTTGGGCTCAATAACATCGGCAAGCTGACCTTGATCTTCCGTTTCCGCAATGGACTCTGCCATTGTCACAACCGCCGCCGATTCGCTGGAAACGGTTGCCTTTTTCTTCTGCTGACGCAGCTTTTTGGTCTTTACCTTCTCCAGATCTACCGGCGCTGTCGTCTCTACCGTCGTAGCGACAGTACCATCATCGCAGGTAAACCATTCATGTATAGTTGCCTCCAGACCGGCTGACAACGTGCTCATGTGGTTCTTGATGTCTATACCTTCAGCCTGGCACTTGGACACGATCGCAGTGCTTTTAACTCCAAGCTCTTTGGCAAGCTCAAAAACTCGTCTGGCCACGCAACAACCTCCAGGATAATCTGGTATCGCTAACTAATACAAAATACTATTGATATTGACGCCACTATTGTAACTCATCAGGAGCCGAAAAACCTTCATCTGGTGTCTCTTCCGGACTACCTTCCGGCTCGACCGTGTCCGTATCTGTATCCGTGTCTGGTTCAACGGGTTGCTCTGTCTGGTCATTTGCGGTTACCGGAATGAATGAGACCAGAGACGACAAAACAGAATTATTCCGTGGCAGGGATATTTTGGACGATTCGGACACGACTTCCTGATCACCTTCCTGATCGATTTCCTTAGACAGCATTGTTTTTGAGGCGGCACTGATCGCCTTACTCCCCGCCGAACGATGAGCCTCTTCGCAAGCCGTTTTGACAATATTAACAGCCAACTCCTCATCCAAACCCAACGAATGCGTAAGGGGCGCCGGACCAATCTCCTCAAGATCCAATACCGAAATAATACCCAGTGCCATAATTTTATCGATGATAGTATCGTCTATCACCTCTATGGTCCGCAGAACCTTAATCAGCGTTTCGATACCCTGCGTATATTCCGTCGGCGTAAGAATATCGATATCCCAATTGGTCAACCGAGCGGCCAATCGGACATTCTGACCCCGTTTGCCGATGGCCAGCGATAATTGATCTTCACCAACCACAACGGTCGCACGATTAAGCTCAAAACAAAGAGCTGTCTCCTGTATCTCCGACGGACGAAGAGCATTGCCGATAAATATCTGAGACGATTCATTCCATCGTACAATATCTATCTTCTCTCCACCCAGCTCATCGACAATGTTCTTAATACGACTGCCACGAACTCCAACGCACGCTCCGACCGCGTCAACCTTACTGTCAAGACTGATTACCGCCACTTTCGTACGATAACCAGCTTCACGAGCGAGCGCCTTGACCTGGATAATGCCGTCCGAAACTTCCGGAACCTCCTGCTCGAAAAGACGACGGATAAAGTCCGGGTGAGTGCGGGAAAGAATGATCTTGACCTCATGAGGCGCCTCTTTTACTTCGTAAATCATGGCCCGAACACGTTCGCCGGGATGATGAGATTCGCCGGGAATCTGTTCAGTACGAGGCAGAATAGCTTCGATTCGACCCAAATTAACTATCGTCGCGCCACCTTCGAATTGCCCGACCGTGCCGGCAACCAACTCGCCTACCCGCTCCTGATACTCAGCAAAAATACTGCCACGCTCATCTTCACGCAATTTCTGAATCATAACCTGCTTGGCCGTCTGCGCCGGTATGCGACCTAATTGCTTGATGTCGATCTGCTTACCGTTAAGAAAAGCGTAAATCTCACCAGTCTCACGGTCAAGCTTAACTTCAACCTCCTCAGACTGGCCAAACTGCTTACGAGCAGCCGACTCCATCGCCGCTTCCAAATCGTTGAATATACTCTCGCGATCAATGTTCTTGTCTCGCGCTATACTGTCCAAAGTTCTTAGTAATTCTGGATTCATCGCTGCTTTCTTGCTATGTAATTGCCTGTACTGTAAGATTTTATAATCGGCCCTGCCAGAAACCATCACGCACATCTGGCACAACCTCAACATTCAAAAACAAAAAAAGCGGGACCTCTCAAAGGTAACCCACTTTCACGTTGCTCCGAGCAACTTTCTCAGACAGCCTGAGCCTCCATCGCCCGGAGCCGAACCAAAAACCTCATGGCAGGTTCGACAAGGGCCTTACTAAGGCCCGTTTCCAAGCGACCCTCCACGGCTGCCCCGTGGGGTGCCACGCCAATTCACAGCGCGACATTCGCTTTCGTGTCCCAAACTCTCAGGACTAAACGCTGACACGGTTCTTGTCCCAATCCATAGCTAACGTTCCTTCAAAACTCGTAAGGGGCCAAAAAGTCAACCTTTATTCCTCACAACGCCAAAGCAAAATCCGTTATCTGCTTAAACAGCAGATCGTCATTATACCAACTACTATACCTGTTGGCTATGTATAATTTATCGGTTTTTCGCCGTTTTTTGTTCGTTATTATCGAAATAACTCCGATATTAAGCCGATTTTCCACATTTGGCACTACCAAACGGCTCGATCACGACAACGGACAAACCAAAACTTAAATCCACACCGGCCTAACAGCCGTTCTGGGCCATTACTGCTTGTTAAAACAACAGTTACAACTTCTATTCAACTGCTTGTCCTAACCCGATTCACATCGGTCCTTACTGCATCGGCGAAATACAGCACAAATATCACTTCAGCCCAATTATAGTAGGGTATCTGACCGTGTCAATAACAATTCACTGTCACAACACCCCCGCCAACGCCACAATCTCCTCCTCGCTAACAATTGTCACCCCAGCGTTCGCGGGGGGCCGTCTTCCACCACCCCCGGCCACGCCCGCCATCTTCCACCACCCCGGCCACGCCCGCCATTTATTCTCTCAGGTCTGCCAGTTTCTCCTTTGCTATACAAACGATTTTTTGATACAATGCACACTTCATGGGTCGTTTCTGTGCAGAAGACTTTGCCTGTACCGCATTTAGGGAAGAAATGGCCTTGATTTGAATATGCTGATGCAAGCCATAATATCAGCTTGTGACAATCGAATATCTGAAGTTCACTGAACTTTTAGCGTTTCCGTTGAAACCGGCTGCGGTGCCATTTTAAAATTCTGGGCACTTCCGTAAGGAACAGCCGTCAGAATCTGCTAAGTAAAGCTGACGCAGGCGTCACAATTGAGGAAATAGTCATGAGAAACAGGATTACCTTTATAATGTTGATCGGCATTTTGCTGATTTTAATGCCTTGTGCTGTTAATGCCGCCGATACGATGGGTGATGCTCATAATCTTGGCATTCTCAACGGTGTACAAACGGTCCATGACTTCATAGGCACTTCCGATACTCAGGATTACTACATCTTCGATCTGACTAATACGGTGAGCGATTTCACGGTTACCCTGACCGGCCTCACCGATGGTGCTACTCTGCAATTGATAGAAGATAAAAACGGCAATGGAATTGTGGATAGCGGAGAGATTCTGGGTTCGACTAATACCGACCTTTGGCATAACGACTTGTCGATCAGCCGATGGCTGGACCATGAGACCTATTATGTTCGAGTTACGCAATACAGCAATAATGACAATACCGAGTACGACCTGACTCTGGCAGAATCGTCCAGGACCAATTCACTAGGCAGGACCGACAACACTTTAAGTGGCGCCTATGACCTCGGCGTTCTCAGCGGTGTACAAACGGTCCATGACTTTATAGGCACTTCCGATACTCAGGATTACTACATTTTCGATCTGGCTGATACGGTGAGCAATTTCACGGTGACTCTGACCGGCCTCACCGATGGCGCTACTCTGCAATTGATAGAAGACAAAAACGGCAATGGAATTGTGGATAGCGGAGAGATTCTGGGCTCGACTAATACCGACTTATGGTATAACGACTTGTCGATCAGCCGATGGCTGGACCATGAGACCTATTATGTTCGAGTTACACAATACAGCAATAATGACAATACCGAGTACGACCTGACTTTAGCGGTCCCATTTGTGCCGGGTAGTCCGCCTGATCCGCCAACGCTGACCTCACCAGGATTAGAAATAGAACCGGGCGAGGAGATTGACACTCTGGCTCCGACCATGCAATGGGCAGCATCCGCAGGTGCGGATTATTATGCCTTGGCTATCAGTGAATATCCTTACGGATCCCAAAATATAGTTTACCATCCTCAGCAGGTGTCCGGCACATCCCATTTCGTCCCGGAAGGCGAATTGGAGCACGGCAAGAAATACCGCTGGAATATGCAGGCCCACAACTCCGCCGGCTGGAGCGATGTTTCCAATACCCGGTATTTCCAGACATATACGCCGGACAACCGGTTGCCCGATATTCCTGCGAATCTAATCCAATTCAAATCTGATGGTCAGATAGAAATATCAGTGGGGGGAACAACGAACGAATCCACTGTTGTCTTTTCGGCTCAGGTAAGTGATCCTGACGGAGATAATGTAAAGCTCCAGGTGGAGTTAAGACGGCTAGATGAATACAATGGGCAGTTTGATGAGACAAAGGGTGGCTTAAAAGAAAGTGAGTTTGTCAACAACGGCGAGACAGCAACTATTACAGTCTATGGCATAATCGACGCCGATTATCACTGGCGTGCCAGAACAATTGACGAACATGGCGAACCCAGCGACTGGCAGGAATTCGGCGAAAATGATGTTTCAGAAGCGGATTTCACGGTGATTACGACTACCCAAAACCAGCCACCGACTTGTGCCATTGAACTTCGAGGACAAGATAGCAAGGCTTTGATAGATGAAATTAAAGTTGGCGAGGCATTTGATATCTATGTAGGAAGTTCTAAAGGTGATATTACCGAAGTGAGGTTCTTAAGTGACGAAAATCAGAATGGTGAAGTTGATGCGGGGTTTACTTGGACAAAATGGTATGATTGGGGTATCTCGTCAGAAGACTGGGATGCTGAAACTAAGACCAAAGCCTGGTCTTTCGCCACTTATGGACCGAAAGAATTATTTGTAGAGGTGAAAGACTCCGGTACGCAAGTTAATCGCTGTTTTGACAATATTTTCGCGTGTTTATCCCTTCCGGAATGGAGAGAGATCTATGGTCCCGATCCGCACGGTTACAATTTTGCCAATAAAGGAGTAGCCAGAGGATCAATGAGTATAAACACCAAATGGAGGATTTTTCAGGAGAGTTTTGATTGGAAAGGTATAGATATACCTACTCAAAAAGCTTTATTTGATAAATGGATTGAAAATGGAAAAAACTGGTGGGATGGTAATTGTTTCGGAATGTCAGTATCTTCACTTATGGAGTATGTATATCCCGATTATGACAGTTTTTTGGAAACTCAAGAAAAGGAATATATCTATGAACTAGATGAACCTCCAAAGCATTGGTTAAAATGGGATGGAAAAGATCCAATACATTCTGTGTTAGAACATATTTTAAAATTTCAGATTATTACTAATAGTCAAATTATACAAAAAGAGCTTTGTGGTGACGAAAGCAAATTTGATCCTGAAAATATAATGAATGTATTATTAAATTCCCTTGGCAAAAGGATGTATATTTTAGTAGTAGCGAAGAAAAGTGGTGCCGATTCACATGCAGTAGTTCCATATGACATAGTGCGCGAAGACGACGAATGTAAAATATACATTTACGATTCGCGTTATCCTGGGGATGATAATTCTTATATTAAGATATTCAGCGATGAAGGTGAGTGGAAATGGCAATTATTTAATACTGTTTTTGGTTTGATACCACCCATTGACTTACCAGGGGAATGGCTGGATTCAAGCGACGATAGTGGGCCAATTTTAGCACTTATACCTTTCGAGGACCTTTACAATGAAGGGAAAAAACTAAAACCGTTTGTTCCCTTGCCAAATGAAGGAATTGATAATTATAGTGGACATTATTACGTATCTGGAGCTGCCACTCTGCTTTTAACTGACTCAGAAGGAAGATCAACAGGATTGAAAGATGGTTCATTTGTGGAAGAAATTCCCGGAGTAAGCCCAATTTATACTTTTAGCTTGCCAACCGAAGAAGAGTGTTTCCAAAGGCAAGCATATTATGTAAGTAATGATATTGAACTTGTAGCTACTATAAGAGGAACAAGTAGTGGTACTTATTCATTAACCAAACTCGGTCCAAATTATTTCGCAGATATTTCAGACATAACAATCGAGGAAAGCCAAGTTGATAAAATTATTATTACAGAAGATCGTGTGGCTATTTCTACCTCTAATGATCAAGCTCAAAAAGCCTGTGATTTAACTCTACATAAAAATATAAATGATACAAGCCAGACTGTTTCTATTGTTAATGCTCCAACAAGTGCTGGAGTAACTTATAAATATACTGCTGATTGGGAGGCGATTGCTCAAGGAGAGAATGGAATTACTCTCCAAATAGATACTGACCGAGATGGTGCTTTCGAGGAAACTGTTACCTTAGATACGGTTAGTTTAAATGTAAGTGTTGTGGGGAACTATGGTATGGTTTCACCTATTGGTACCACCTATTATGAGATAGGATCAGCCGCTGAGCTGACAGCAATGCCGGATGAGGGTTATCAAATTAAGGGTTGGTACGATGCCAATGATGTTTTGTTATCCACAGAGACCACCCTTAACGTATCAATGGATTCGGATAAGACGATCTTCGTCGAATTTGAGCGTATCGCTGACGTGATTACTGTCGAAAAGATGCAAATTAAGGCTGGTAATAGTCGGAATTTATCAAAGGATTCTTTTAGCGCTTCGTGCGCCTCTTTTAGTCCCACTGAGGCCCAGCTAAGCATGGCGGATAAGATATATATTGACATTTACAACGCCGGTGAAGCCGAGCCGATTTTCTCTGATATGATTCCGTTTGACCCAGCCAAGCTGAAAAAGGGAAAATACAGCGGCAAAAATTCAACCACGTCGATCAAGTTCGATATCAATCTAAAGACATTGCAGTTATCTGCCAAAAATATCGCTCTTACCAGGTTGTCCAGTCCTGTGGTTGTGGAGGTTGCGATCGGAGATTATTCAGGTTCCGGTACCGCTTACGACGGTGAAGTCCTGGCTTCCGGTGGACAAACGGACGTAATCAATGGCAAGCAGTTAATGCCCATGCAGTTGCTTTCCGGCTATGAGGATTCACTTCGTATTGATAAGTGTGCATTTAACCTCGGCACAAAGCAACCAGGTACTGACAGCTTAACGATTCAAGGTGCCATTGCAGTTGCGGACACTTCTGTTGATATAGCCGGAGAAGATATTGTGGTTAGTTGGGGGGATTATGATATTACATTGCCTGCTGATGATTTATACCGGATAGGCTCGAAAAAAGCCTTTAAGTATAAAAAATCTAAAGAAACCAACAGTTCTATAGCATCTGCGATTTTTGATCTTGAGAAATGTACCTTTAAAATAATCATAAAGAATGCCAACATTAGTTCTCACAGCAACCCTATTGATTTCTCTATACAGTTTGCTGATTTCAGTAAAACTGTTACGTTACAATTAACAGAAACTAAACCAGATTACTGGTGTTTTCCCTAAAATTCAAAACATTCTTGCCAAACTGAAATAATCATCACCCGCCCGTCCGTCCTCACAACTCCGCCCTCTTTCCTTCCCCGACCCCTGACCCCCGGCCCCCGACCCCTCCGTCCTTCCTTCACACCTTTCAAACCCTTCGCACCTTTCGCACCCTCCTCACTCCCAACTGGTCCGCCCTCTTTCCTTCTGTCTTCTGACCTCTGCCTTCTGACCTCTGCCTTCTGAACTCTGAACTCTGAACTCTCAAATCTGACCTCTGATTTCCCCCCTAGTGCCTATTGCCTGTTGCCTATTGCCTTCCTCAGCAATCTTACCCATCTTAACATCAAAACTCATCAAAACATACTACAAACATAGTGCAAACATAGTACAAACATAGTCCAAACTACATACAAACATACTCCAAACATAGTCCAAACCACATCACTTTTCATCAGAATTCATCCAAATTTCGCCGAATTTCGCACTTTTTTCTTACCCATCTTACCTAATCGTTATAATCGTTACGCAAAAATAAGCACTTACATCAATTCCAACAACGTAAAATAAGCACTTACAAACGCACATTTCCTCCCACCTTAACCGATCCAATGCGAAAAACAGGCCAAACACGCCGGAGTTTATCTGCTGTCCACCTGACCATATCGCGTACAATTTTACCCACAAGGGAATAACTTTATCACCTTGATCAGGAGTCACCGAGCCTGTCCGTTTTATCTTGACATTCACAAAGTTCTTTCTTATAAAACTTTACAAGAAATACACTGCAGGGTATCGCCACATGAAAACCATAACCATAAAGACAGACCCATCTTCACAAATCGACTCAGCTATTGCCCAGGCGATGGAAACACTTCAGCAGGGCGGCCTGGTAGCCTTTCCTACTGAAACGGTTTATGGCTTAGCCGCCCGCGCCGATCAACCAGCCAGCCTGACACGCCTGGCTCAACTAAAGCAGCGCCCCGTCGATAAGCCTTTTACTTTACACATCGGCCGAAAGTCTGTTTTGGACCGTTTCGTTCCCGATTTGTCATTATTGGATCGGCAGTTTCTAAACAAAGCCTGGCCGGGCCCATTGACAGTGATATTTCAGCTTAATCAGGCCCAACAGGATGAAGTTCGCAAATCTCTGCCTGACCGACTAATCGCATCACTTTATCATAACAACAGTATTGGAATACGTTTACCAGACCATCCCGTTGCCTGCCAACTACTCACCAGTTCCAACAACCCGATTGTCGCTCCCAGCGCCAATTTGGCTGGAGCAGCCCCCCCAACGTGCCCACAGGACGTGCTGGAACAATTGAACGGACAGATAGAATTACTGCTGGATTCCGGGCCTACTAGATATGCCGGGTCCTCAACTGTCGTCAAAATTCAAGGTGACAGCATGGAAATCGTAAGGGCCGGGGTGCTGGATTTTGCGGTATTGGAGCGGATGCGGCGGGTGACCATACTTTGTGTATGCACTGGCAACACGTGTCGCTCACCAATGGCCGAAGGAATTTTCCGATTCAGATTGGCGGAAAAATTGTCCTGCCCTATTGACCAACTGTCGGAAAAAGGTTATAAGGTTATGTCCGCTGGTGTTATGGCTTTCGGCGGGATGGGTGCAACACCCGAAGCGGTTCAGGCCAGCCAGGAGATGGGAATCGACATCAGTTCTCATCGGGCACGATTATTGATGGCAGATATGGTCAATGAAGCTGATTTCGTGTTTATAATGAGTTCGTCTCATTATAAAGCTGTGGAAAGACTTTCGGGCCAGGCGATAACACGAACAGCCTTGTTGGCTGAGGACGAAGAAATCGACGATCCTGTTGGTATGTCGATCGAAGCGTATCGTCAATGTGCTAGGCACATTGCAGATGGAATAGACAGACAATTGGAAAAAGGGCTTGTCCGCTGGAGTGCGGAAGAACCCTCGTGATCTTAGAAGACTGCCGAAAAAACTGCCGGCGAGATGTCTGAGATCACAGATGGGCGATTGTAATTTCTTTTTGACACAGTAGTTAAGAGATTGGCTGTGATACAGATATAAGGAAAATAACTACAGGTAGAAACGATATTGAAAGGTAGTCGATCAGATGAGAATAGCTATTGCCTGCGATCATAGAGGTTATGAAGCCAAGGAACTTATCAAGAATATACTGCAACGAGCCGGTCACGAAGTGACCGATTTTGGTACGAATGAATCCAAGAGTTGCGATTATCCTGACTATGCGATACCAGCGGCACTGTCGGTGTCGAATGGGCAGGCAGATCGCGGGATACTCGTGTGCGGCAGCGGTATTGGCATGTCGATTACGGCTAATAAGATCCATGGGATTCGAGCGGCCCTGTGCCATGATGAGCTTACTGCCCAGATGTCTCGTAAACACAATAACGCCAATATGTTATGTCTTCCGGCCATGCTGGTTAACGACCCCCTTATCACTCGTATTGTGGAGTTGTGGCTGGCGACGGAATTCGAGGGCGGCAGACATGAGCGAAGGGTAGAAAAGATGATGTCGGCAGAGAAAAGCTGTTTGCAGAGGGATAACAACAAAAAATAACCAGAGGTAACTTGTTTAATACCACATCTTTAGGCTCAGTTTAATCCTATCATAAAGTAGTATTTCAGATCGTAAATTCGCTGGTTCGGGGGAATTGTTGTAAGTGCTTATTTTTGGTTGTGGGGAATTGATGTAAGTGCTTATTTTTGCGTAACGATTATAACGATTAGGTAAGATG
>CAZICK010000009.1:0-60680 GCA_964537505.1 uncultured Pirellulales bacterium | reverse complement strand
TGACGAAAATTTCGCTCGTTCTCGTGACAAAAGCAATTTTTAGAGGCTCCCTTTACTTTTTAGCCAGTTATCAATGCTTGCAGCGGCCTGTCGTCCGCTGTCAATCGCCCGGACAACCAATGATGCTCCATTGATTGTGTCGCCCGCAGCAAATACCGACGGTTCATTTGTTTGGCAGTTTTTTACTGCAACATTGCCAGACTTATCAAGTTTCAAGTCGAATTTTTTTACAAGACCGTCATGTGAAACATGAAGAAATCCTGTTGCCAGCAGCACTATATCGGCATCAAGAGAAAAATTGGTGTCAGGTAGTTCTTTGAATTTCCAGGCCCCATCTTTCTGAAACCACTCCACCTGACAACAATGCAATTGAGTGACGCGTGTTTCTACACCTGAGAACTTTTTAGTGCATACCGACCATTGCCGACTGCAGCCTTCTTCATGAGAAGTAGAGGTTCTCATAATTCGAGGCCACATAGGCCAGGGTGTGTCAGGCGGCCGAGCATCCGGTGGCTTTGGTAAGATTTCCAGTTGATGAATTTTTTTGGCTCCTTGTCTTCGAGCTGTCCCGACGCAGTCACTTCCGGTATCACCGCCGCCTATTACGACTACAACCCTGTTCTTCACCGTGACAATTGCTGATTCATCTATTTCTTCACTGGAGCACAGTTTGTTCTGTGCCTTCAGGTAATCCATAGCAAGCAGGATGTTTTCGTAACCTCTGCCAACTATGTTGAGATCCCGAGGCTGACCAGCACCCATTGCCAGACAGATACAATCAAATCTCTTTTTAAGGTATCGTGCGGAAATATCCTCTCCGACATTTACACCTGTTTGAAACTCGACACCTTCGGCTGTTAACTGCTCTAATCTGCGGTCGATGATGTTTTTGGCAAGTTTAAAGTCAGGGATGCCGTATCGCAGCAGTCCTCCAATTAGCCTATCTTTTTCAAAGACAATCACACTGTGTCCGGCTCGTGCCAATTGTTGAGCGGTTGCCAAACCAGCAGGCCCGGAGCCAATTACTGCAACCCGTTTCCCGGTTTTTTGTTTAGCGGGCAATGGTTTAATCCAGCCTTCTTTGAAACCGCGTTCAACGATTTGAAACTCAATGTGTCTAATCAAAACTGGTTCATCGTTAATAGAAAGTGTACATGCTGTCTCACAAGGAGCGGGGCATACTCGGCCTGTGATTTCAGGGAAATTGTTAGTCGAATGAAGCATCCTGCAGGCTTGCTCCCATTTGTCTTCATACACAAGTTCGTTTATATCAGGTATAGAATTTTTAAGCGGACAGCCTACACCATGACAAAACGGTATTCCGCAGTCCATGCACCTTGCTGTCTGCTGATGAATCTGCTCAGGAGTGAGCGGCAGGTCAAGTTCGGTGAAATCATGTATTCTTTCCTCGACCAGCCGATGACCGACTTCCTGGCGTTTATATTTTAAAAACCCTTTTACCTCGCCCATTGAAACACCTCTTCGGTTGCCGGTATTGTTTCAGTATCACGCTGCTGTGCGGCGCGCATCTTTTCGAGTGCCTTGCGGTAATCTATCGGGACAACCTTTACAAATTTCCCCACCATATCAGGCCACGCGCCCAGTAGGTATTGTGCACGTGTGCTGCCAGTCCACTTTAGATGCTGCTGGATCAAGTCGTGCAACAAATTTTTGTCTTCTTCTTTCCAAACACTTTCCAGCTCGACCATATCAAGGTTACACATCGTATCGAACAGTTGTACATCATCAAGCACGTAAGCAAGGCCGCCGCTCATACCTGCCGCAAAATTACAACCTGTTTTTCCAAGCACCACGACCAGGCCGCCTGTCATATATTCACAACAATGGTCCCCAACTCCCTCGACAACAGCGGTTACTCCGCTGTTTCGCACACAGAATCGCTCTCCCGCCATACCATTTATAAAAACTTCGCCTGATGTGGCACCGTAAAGTACGGTATTGCCTACAATGATATTTTCGTGACTGATAAACGGGGAACCGTCTGGTGTTTTGACAACAATTCTGCCACCGGAAAGACCTTTACCGAGATAATCATTACTTTCTCCGAGTAGCTTTAGTGTTACGCCTGGTGCAAGAAATGCACCGAAACTCTGTCCTGCGGAGCCTCGCAAGACAATTTGCAGCGTGTCATCAGGAAGACCTTTTTCGCCGTATTTCTGAATAATTTTATTACTTAGGATCGCTCCGATTGTCCGGTTTATATTTCGGACCGGCATTTCTATAATGGTTCGCTCCTGCCGCTCAATCGCTGGTCTGGCTTTTTCCAGAATTTGCCAATCAAGATGGTCACCGAGCTTGTCGGCTTGTGAATTAGTATGTTTCTTTCCATTTCCATTGCAGTTTTCAGGCTGATGAAAGATAGCAGAAAAATCCAGCCCCTTTGCCTTCCAGTGGTCGATTGCTCTGCAGGTTTGAAGCATATCTACTCTGCCAACCATCTCCTCAAGTTTCTTAAATCCGAGCTGTGCCATAATTTGGCGTACTTCTTCTGCAACAAAATACATAAATCGTTCAATATATTCCGGCTTGCCGGCAAAACGCTTCCTCAGTTCCGAATCTTGGGTGCCGATTCCGAAAGGACAGGCTCCTTCATGGCATTTACGCAATAATGTACAGCCGAGCGTTACCAGTGCAGCGGTACCGAAGCCGAATCTTTCTGCTCCTAATAAGGCCGCAATAACAACATCTCTACCTGTCTTGAGCTGGCCGTCTGTCTGAACCCTAATTCGGTCCCTCAGATTGTTCATTACCAGAACCTGTTGAGTCTCAGCTAAGCCCAACTCCCACGGACAGCCGGTATGTTTGATTGATGAGAGCGGACTTGCACCGGTACCTCCATCGTGGCCGCTGATAAGAACCTCATCGGCATTGCCTTTGGCAACACCGGCAGCGATTGTGCCGACTCCAACTTCAGCAACGAGCTTGACCGATACTTTCACTGCCGGATTGCCGCACTTGAGGTCGTATATCAACTGCGCCAGGTCCTCGATCGAGTATATATCGTGGTGTGGCGGCGGTGAAATAAGAGTTACACCTGGCGTTGAGTATCTCATTTTTGCGATTTCTTCTGTTACTTTGTGTCCTGGCAATTGACCGCCTTCGCCTGGTTTTGCCCCCTGAGCTATCTTTATCTGAAGTTCTTTTGCGTGAGCCAGATAATTAATTGTCACACCAAATCTTCCGCTGGCGACCTGTTTGATAGCACAATTCTTTGAATCGCCGTTAGCTTCGGGTAAATAGCGAGAAGGGTTTTCGCCGCCTTCACCGGTATTACTCATTGCTCCTATACGATTCATAGCAATAGCCAAGCATTCGTGTGCTTCTTTGCTGATTGAACCGTGGCTCATTGCACCGGTGCAGAATCTCTTGACTATTTCGCCGGCCGGCTCGACCTGATCAATCGGTATTGGTTTGCCGTCAACAAATTCAAAAAGTCCACGTAAAGTGTATAGTTTTTGAGCCTGCTGATTTACCGCATTTGCATAATCATCATAAGCCCGACTGTCTGCGTATTTGACTGCATGTTGCAATCGTGCTATCGTTGTCGGGTTCCAAAGATGCTCTTCCCCGTTATGTCTGAAATGATATTCACCACCAAAATCTAATTCAAGCAGCCCGCAGGGTCGCTGCTCGAAAGCGGTTTTATGACGAAAAACTGCTTCTTGTGCTATTTCTGTCAGACCAACTCCGCCGATCCGCGAACTTGTACCGGTAAAGTACTCATTTATGAAAGAACGATTCAACCCGATGGCCTCGAAAAGCTGAGCTCCTGTGTAGCTGCGTAAGGTTGAAATTCCCATTTTGCTCATTGTCTTTAGAATGCCTTTTTTAACCGCGGCAATATAGTTGTCCGCTATCTGTGAGGATTCCACATCTTTAAGAAGCCGGCCTTCTTGTTGAAGATAGTCGAGTGTTTCAAATGCTAAATATGGATTTATCGCATTAGCACCGAAGCCGCATAAAAGGCAAAAGTGCATCACTTCTCGCGGCTCACCACTTTCAACAATCAATCCAACTTCGCCGCGTAACCCACGATTAAGCAATCCATGATGAATCGCAGCCGTTGCCAGAAGCGATGGAATCGGAGCCGTTGTTTCTGAGACCCGGCGATCACTGATTATTATCAGCGAGGCTCCTTCCTCGATAGCCTGTTGGGTGGAATCGACCAGTTCGCTCAGTGCCTGTCGCAGACCACCAGTAATATCAGGAACACTAATATCAAATACCGACGAGACGCTAACTGCTTTAAGGTCTTGCCTTTTTGCGTTCAGCAACCGCTCAATATCTTCATTGGTCAGGATTGGATGTGGCAGTTTCAACTGTCGGCAGTGTTCAGGCGTTTCGGTAAGGATATTTGGTTTTTTGCCCACGAAATTCATCAGGCTCATAACCCGACCTTCACGCAAGGGGTCTATCGCTGGATTTGTAACCTGGGCAAAGAGCTGTTTGAAATAGTTAAACAGTAGTTTCGGCTTATCAGAAAGTACCGCCAAAGGTGTATCGTTACCCATAGACCCGACTGGTTCCTGGGCGTTTAAGGCCATCGGCAGCAAAATCATTTTCAACTCTTCACGGCAATAACCAAATAATCGCAGTCTCTGGGCTAATGTTTCTGTGTCAGTGTGCACCAGTTTCGGCACATCAAAAAAACCGTGGAGCTCTATTTTATTTTGATCCAGCCATCTTCTGTAAGGTTTCTGTCGGGCAATCTTGCTTTTTATCTCATTGTCGGAAATTATCCGCCCCTCGACCGTATCAACCAGGAACATGTGGCCGGGCTTGAGACGTCCTTTTCTTTGGATTTTTTCCGGAGGGAACTGTACGACGCCGGCTTCACTGGCCATAACAACCAAACCATCAGTCGTTGCCAGCCAGCGACAGGGTCTCAGGCCATTACGGTCGAGTGTTCCGCCAACAATACGACCATCGGTAAACACCATCGCTGCAGGACCATCCCACGGCTCCATTATAGAAGCATGATATTCATAGAATGCACGTTTGTCCGTGCTGATATGATAACTTGCACCGAACGCCTCCGGGATCATCATCATTATAGAATGTGGCATACTCCTGCCGGCACGAACCAGCAGTTCGAGTACATTATCAAAACAGGCAGAGTCGCTTGCCTCGGGAGTTAGAATTGGAAATACGTCACTGATGTTATCGCCGAATACTTCACTGGACATCTTCATCTGACGAGCCTGCGTCCAGTTTCGATTACCGCTGAGTGTGTTTATCTCTCCGTTATGAGCTATGCACCGCAGCGGCTGAGCCAGTTGCCAGCTTGGGAATGTATTAGTGCTGTACCGCTGATGGACGATGGCAAGGGCAGAAATCAGGCGTTCATCCGCGAGGTCGGGATAATAGGCAAACAATTGCCAAGCCATAAACATTCCCTTGTAACAGATGGTCCGACAGGACAACGATGACACATAGAAATCATTGCCTTCCTGACCAAATTGCTTCCTGACAAGCTTTTCTGCCCGTTTACGGGCCAGATATAATCGTAGTTCCAGCAGTTCATCTTCCAATCCTGCCCCATCCACAAATATTTGTCTTATAGCCGGTTCAGCCTCAAGAGCAATCTTGCCCAGGCAATCATTTGAAGTAGGCACATTGCGCCAACCCAATACTTTCATGCCATAGTGCCTGACTGAATCCTCAAGAACCTTGTTGCATTTGTTGTTCAGTTCCTGGTCCGGCGATCCGAATACCATGCCGACTCCATACTTAGGTGCCGACGGTAGGGAAAAACCTAAACTTTTGCACTCAGCAGTGAAAAACTCGTGAGGAATCTGAAAGAGAATCCCAGCCCCGTCACCTGTAATCTCATCGGCGCCGGCTGCTCCACGATGATGCAAATTGACCAGTATTTCTTTGCCGTACTCGATAATAGAATGGTTGCGTTCGCCGTTAATATTTACAACTGCACCAATCCCGCAGCCGTCGTGCTCGCGACGAGATTCGTATAAGCCCGTGTTTTTATTAGAACGCGTCATTTAACACCTAAGCATAGACTCAGTTATTTTTTAATAAAGAAAAATTGGATGAGAATCAGGGTTCTTCCCAAAGAAGGTAACATCCTCCACCTTTTCAATATATTTGCCTTTAGTCAATGCAAACAGAGTCCGCTCTATCCCAATGCCACCGCCAAAAGTGTCAGGAAAAACGGATTCCCCATTCTTATTTTTCTGTGCTATCGCCATCAAAAATGGGCCATAACCACCAAGTTCATTTATATTTTTCAGTTCGCCATCGACCAATTCAGGATGTACGGAGATTACCTTGTTGTCAATCAAACGTTCGATAATCGGTTCATAGAGCCATTCTCTTATAGCCCCTGATAATACTTCATAAGTATCACCATACTTACCTGTATCACGCTGAATAGACTGAGCACAGATGTCATAATTGTAAATCATATCTGAAGTAAAATTGGCAATGGGTATTTTAGAACCATCCGGCTTCAAATAAGGGTAGATAAGATCATAGTTTTCTCTCATAAGGCCTGTAACCCAGAAAAACTGCGAACCAGCTTCTCGTCCCAGTTTAGATTCAAAATCACGGGCACCATATTTCGCTACAGCTTCATCTT
This sequence comes from uncultured Pirellulales bacterium, assembly GCA_964537505.1. Classification (GTDB taxonomy): domain Bacteria; phylum Planctomycetota; class Phycisphaerae; order Sedimentisphaerales; family SM23-30; genus DAINBT01. The sequence goes on along the minus strand of CAZICK010000009.1, from coordinate 54,064 downwards.
TTCTAAATCGTGGAAAAGGTGACTTCGGCACTTTGATGGCAACACCAAGGGCTTTAAAGTTTTCCTCATTTTTATCAGCTACAGCACTGATGGCGTGGATAACGAGTTCTTCGAAAAAGGTAAGTGCCCTTTCAGTATCGTCTTTGAGAACATCTTTTACCTTTTTGGTATTGTTCAGATACTCGTCGAGTGTAATACCACGGTTACGCCGTAGTTCGATATCCATTTGTGAAAAGTCTGCCAGATACTTGCCTCGCTGCAGACCTGTCGGACTCTCGATCTCCAGACGGATATTGGGTGAATCAACAAAAATGCCTTTCACCTTCGGGTTTAGACAGGCCAGGAACTTTGAGTATATCATCGAATGCGTTGCCTTGTAGGCATGGCCTTTGTAACTAATAGTGGGAACATGTTCCACATCATGGGCAAGCGGATCGGTCACCGGACTCATTGACACCCTTTCTAAGTTAAAAAGTCCGTAATCCGTGAGGAAATTGTGCATGGCGTTAACAAAAGTGGTTCTTATGGCTGATGCGTTATATAAGGCATCACCCTGCCACTTTGCCATATAATTCTGGCGGATATAATCACCCAATGTTTGGCCACTTTCTTTCAGTGCAGCCTGAAAACTGTAAAGACTTTGACCTATAGGTTCTTCTTTACTAATCATGTTTTTCTCCTAAGATAAAAATATAGTTCGATTTCATTCCGGGTCCTTAACTCATTATTTAAGAAACAACATTTCCGCATAAGTTGGCAACGGCCACAAATCTGCATCAACATTCATTTCAAGCTCATCGGCAAACCGCCTCAATTCACACATGGCGGGAATTATCTTGTCCCGGCAGAATTGAGCTTTATCTGAAACATCCTCTATTTTTGCACATTGTTCGACAACCGCTTCAAGGTCCTTGAGAGCTTTGTCAGTGGAACTGATCAGTCCAGACACCTTTTCAAGCATAGACCTCTGCGTTACAGCATCGATACCCGCTGAACCCGTAGCATTAATGGCATCTGCCAGGCAACCGGAATATTTGACAGTTGCGGGTAGAATCTGACGCTTGGCGATATTCAGCATTGTGAGGGCCTCGATGTTTATCTGCATGCTGTAGGCCTCAAACAAAATCTCTGTACGTGCATGCAATTCAGCCCTGCTTAATACTCCTTGTCTCTCGAAAACACCGACATTTTCCTCATTCATTATAGTAGTAAGTGAATCAAATGTTGAGCTAATGTTTGGTAATCCTCGTTTCTTGGCCTCGGCAACCCAATCATCGGTATAGTTGTTTCCGTTGAAGATTATGCGACTGTGATCATTAGCTATTTTTTGCAGAATCTTTTGCGCGCCGCTTTTTACATCCTTGGCTTTTTTCAACTCATCAGCAATCTCAGCTAAAACGTCTGCAACAATCGTATTGAACACAAAAGTCGGGCCCGCTGTTGATTGGGTTGAACCGACCATACGGAACTCAAATTTATTTCCGGTAAATGCAAACGGTGACGTTCGATTACGGTCTGTGCAGTCTTTGGGTAAGGGCGGCAAAGTGGAAACACCCAACTTTAGCTCACCGCCTTGTTTGGATGAGGTTGCGTCGCCATTGGCCAGTTGATTGAAGATATCAGTCAATTGTTCGCCAAGGGCTATCGAAACGATAGCCGGCGGTGCTTCATTAGCGCCAAGACGATGCTCGTTTCCGGTGTTAGCAACACTGGCCCGCAACAATTTTGCGTATTTGTCGATCGCACGCACAATGGCAAAAAGCATTACCAGAAACACCATATTGTCATGCGGAGTCTTGCCTGGATCAAGCAGATTAATGCCATCATCGGTCGCCATACTCCAGTTATTGTGTTTGCCTGATCCATTGATGCCGGCAAACGGTTTTTCATGCAGCAAACATACAAAATCATGACGATTCGCTACTTTTTGCAGCATCTCCATAGCCAACTGGTCATGGTCCGTAGCAACATTCACAGTAGTAAATACCGATGCCAGCTCATACTGGCTTGGTGCAACTTCATTATGTTGTGTCTTGGCAGAAACTCCCAGCTTCCAAAGCTCAACATTAACCTCATGCATAAATGAAGCCACTCGCTCATGAAGCGTTCCAAAATAATGATCATCCATTTCCTGGCCCCTTGGCGAAGCCGCACCAAAGAGAGTCCTGCCTGTCAAAATAAGGTCCAGACGCTTCTTATAGTATGACCGATCCACAAGAAAATATTCCTGCTCCGGCCCAAGCGTGGCCGTTACATGCTTTGAGGTTTTATTGCCAAGGACGGAAAGTATCCTGGTTGCCTGTTTGTCCAAAGCATCCATCGATCTCAATAATGGTGTTTTTTTATCAAGTGCCAGGCCGGTATATGAACAAAATGCACTTGGAATATAGAGCGTAATATTTTTCCCATCCTCTTTGATAAAGACCGGTGAAGTACAGTCCCATGCAGTGTAGCCACGAGCCTCAAAGGTCGCTCTCAAGCCGCCCGACGGAAACGATGAAGCGTCCGGTTCTCCCTGGTAAAGTTCTTTACCGCTGAACTCCATCATCGTTCTGCCATCAGATGTAGGCGAAATAAAAGAGTCATGCTTTTCTGCCGTAAGACCCGTCATCGGTTGAAACCAATGACAAAAATGCGTAGCACCTTTTTCAATGGCCCAGTCCTTCATCGCATTAGCAATCACGTTAGCCAATGCAGGATCAAGCGGCTCATGGCCCTCGATCGTTTTTCTTATAGACTGGTAAACGTCCCTTGGTAAACGTTCTCGCATCACCGAGTCATTAAAAACATTCGATCCAAACACTTCTGTTACTGCCTGACAATGTTTATCCATCTTGCTTCTCCTGATTTATTGTTGAGTATTTTTATTAACTGTTCTGCACCTAACCAATCGCTTCACTACCTCTTTCGCTTGTACGAATACGAACACATTCTTCCAATGGAAGAATAAAGATTTTCCCGTCACCTGTTTCGCCTGTCTGGGCACCTTTTGTAATGGCATCTATCGTCGGCTCGACAAAATTGTCATTAACCGCAATTTCAAGCCGAATCTTTCTTAAAAGATTGCCCGTCTCTTTCATCCCACGATAGATTTCGGTAACTCCCTTTTGTCTGCCGTGGCCAAGCACTTCATTGACCGTAATGAGATTAACCCCGGCCTTATAAAGCTCTTCTTTGACACATTCGAGCCTATGTGGTTGAATTATGGCGATTATTAACTTCATAAAAACATCCTCTCTTCATTATTCCAACATTGTATAAGCCCGTTCATTGTGCTGGGTAAGGTCGAGCCCGATCGCCTCTTCTTCTTCGGCAACCCGCACACCGACGAATATATCCACCAATTTGTAGATAATCAGCGTAACGATAAACGCATACATTACTGTCACAGCCACAGCGATAAGCTGTATCATAAATTGCCGGGCATTTCCAAAGAACAGGCCGTCTGCACCGGTAGCATTGATTGCCTTGGAAGCGAACAATCCTGTTGCTAAAGCTCCAAAGATACCACCTATACCGTGAATGCCAAAAGCATCCAGAGAATCATCGTAACCGAACTTGTGCTTTACAAACCCCACCGCAAGAAAACAAAATACGCTTACGAGCAGACCTATCGCTATCGCTGAACCTATCCCAACAAAACCTGCCGCAGGTGTAATAGCCACTAATCCTGCTACTGCACCGCTTATAGTACCGAGCATTGTGGGTTTGCCGTTAAATAACCAGTCCAGCAACGCCCAGCATATCGCCGATGCAGATGCGGCTGTGTTGGTTACAATGAAAGCGCTTGCTGCCAGGCCATTGGCACCCAAAGCACTCCCGGCATTAAACCCAAACCAGCCAAACCATAATAACGCGGCCCCCAGCACACTGAACGGCAGATTATGCGGTGCAGTCGGATGCTTTTCATAACACTTCCTTTTGCCGACTACTATCGCCGTTACTAACGCGGCAATACCAGCATTTATATGCACCACCGTTCCGCCGGCGAAATCCAGTGCCCCAAGGTCTTTCAGCCAGCCGCCGACTCCCCAGACCCAGTGAGCGATTGGATCATATACAAATGTTGCCCAGAGCATTATAAAAATCAGGAACGATGAAAACTTCATTCTTTCGGCGAATGCTCCAATAATCAGCGCGGGTGTTATTACAGCAAACATCGCCTGGAAAATCATAAATGCGTTATGTGGAATCGTGGCAGCATAAGCCGAATACGGCTCATAACCCACACCGTTTAATCCGAACCATTGCAATCCGCCCCAGAATCCTTTTCCTGGCCCAAAAGCAAGGCTATAACCAAATAACACCCATTGAATGCTCAGAACAGCCAAAGCTATGAAGCATTGCATAAGTACGCTGAGATAATTTTTGCGTCTTACCAAACCGCCATAAAAAAACGCCAGACCCGGCGTCATAAGCATCACAAGCGCAGCGGATATCAATACCCATGCAGTATCGCCTGTATCAACTTTTAGCGGCGTAGGATCAGTGATTGCAGTCTGCTGTAATTGTGTTGTAACAGATTCGCCAAAAACATTCGAGGCAGACAAACATAACACAATTAAAATAAAAGCCCATAGTTTGCTCATATAAAATTATCCTTCTTTCGTTTTACTGCATTGCGCGTTAAATTAAAAACTTCTGGAAATATTCACTCCTGCCCAGAGATTGTCGCTTTTGTTTGTTGCTGAGCGTACAGAATCGCTAAGCATAGTTGAATAATTTATATTCGGCTTGACCGTCCAGTTGCCAAAACAAATTGGCAAACCTGCCGTCAGAGTCAAATCGTTGAGGCCATCATCTTTGACAGTAGAAAAATAACCTTTATTATATGCGCCATTGCCATAACCAACACTCGCACCCAAAGCCAGCCCGCAGTAGCACTTCTTGCTCCATACGGCGACCTTTTCAAACATCTTACCGATGTCAAACTGATAGTAGCTACCCATGAACTCATCAACGTCGCGATAAATCTTAATTGAAGGAGTAAATGGCACATTGGTAAGACTAAGGCCAACATATACCTCGGTTGTGGCTGGTGATTCGGTGTGAGGAAACATGTAATGAATCGCACCCGCCGAACCGCTCAAACCGTCAATACCCGGGATAGCATGGGTATAGTCAAGTGTGTACTCTAATTCAGTGAAATTGCCACCATTATTGTTCACACTCGTCCAATCCTGGCTGCCCCAGATGGATCCTGTAAAACCATAATTGCCTAGAGAAACCAAAGGCTGAAAAACACCCTTATCATTGATGTTTTGACCTCGCCAGATGTATTTGCCAAAATAATCAGCCGTAATCTCAAAATCGACCTCTCCTGTGGCCGGGCCGACCAAACTGCTGCAGGCCAAAACAACAAAACCCACAATCAAACATCTACATCTCATCTTAAAAAATCCTTTACGTCCAGGCTTGACAATCATTGCACCATATAACGCAATCGCTATGCCAAAGAAGTAATTAAGCTGTAAGTCTTTATCATACATAGTGATACGTAGCTTTTCTGGTTATGGGGCAGTAGGCGTAAAGTGACAATTTTGTAACTAGCCGCAAAAGTATGACATATTTGTTCCTTGCTTTTGGATAAAAAACCTATATGTTCAGATTTATTTTCACAAAGGCCCCTTGTTCGCAAATTGCAATAACATCTTGAAATTGAAAGAGTTATGATGATTCGCTTTTTGCTTATGATTTTTATTATAAGAAATGTTTTGCGATGCTATCATGCTATGTTACAATTATGTCGTATTAGTAAATGACGAGGAATTTTGAAATGGCCGAGAAAACTACATTTTTGCAAGGTACTGCAACATATACCATAAGCCCCGCGCCACAGCTTGAAACCCTTTATAAGGTCAGTCAGATATTAGCTGCCGGCACACGCCAGCAGGAAGTCCTTGCCTCTCTTTTGGATATGCTGGACAAAGACCTTGGACTGGCCAGAGGTACAATTACGCTTCTTTCGTTGGATGGCAATGGAATTAAAATAGAAGCTGCTCACGATCTTTTGCAGGAGCAGAGCCGAAAAATTACATATCGGATCGGAGAAGGTGTAACAGGCAGGGTTATGCAGACCGGTAAGCCAATGATTGTGCCAAAAGTCTCCCAGGAGCCACTGTTTTTGAATCGCTTTGAAAGGTGGAATGTTACAAAGCAGGATTTGAGTTTTATTTGCGTTCCCATTTCAATTAACAATGACGTGATTGGAACGATCTCAGTTGATAGACCCTTTGAAGAAACAGCCTCCCTTGATGAGGAAATGAGGATACTAAGCATTGTGGCCAGTATGATAGCAAACGATTTAAGATCTCGCCGCGAAGCCAGAATTGAACGGCAGGCACTTGAAGATGAGAATGTGCGATTACGACATGAATTGGAAGACAGGTTCCGCCCAGAAAATATAATAGGCAATTCCAATGCTATGCGTGATGTGTATCGTCAAATTCGTCAGGTTGCGGTTTCCAACACAACGGTACTTATACGCGGCGAATCAGGCACAGGAAAAGAATTGGTTGCCCACGCCATCCATTTTTCCAGCCCAAGGAATGATGGGCCTTTTGTGAAGATTAATTGTGCCGCCCTGAACGAAAACCTGCTCGAAAGCGAGTTGTTCGGCCATGAAAAAGGAGCTTTTACCGGAGCTATACAAGCTCGTAAGGGTCGGCTCGAAGAAGCAAACAACGGCACCATATTTCTTGATGAAATAGGTGACTTTTCCTACGCTATTCAGGTAAAGCTGCTTCGTGTTCTTCAGGAAAAAGAATTCCAACGAGTTGGCAGTAATCGCACCTTAAAAACAAATGCCAGGATTATCACAGCTACAAACCGTGACTTAGAAAAAGCGGTAGATAAAGGTAGTTTCAGACAGGACCTTTATTATAGAATAAATGTGTTTCCAATCCTGCTGCCCCCATTACGTGACCGTAAGGATGACATCTTGCTGTTAGCTGATTTCTTTGCAGAGCAATACTCAAAAAAAATGGACAAAGACATTCGGCGAATCAGTACGCCGGCAATCAATATGATGGTTTCGTACCATTGGCCGGGGAATGTACGCGAGCTTGAAAACTGTATCGAAAGAGCTGTACTTCTAAGCAGTGACGGCGTTATCCACGGACATCACCTGCCCCCAACTTTGCAGACCTCGGATGCAACAGGTACGGTCGGCACCGGTTCGCTAAAGGAAAGAATCAATTTGTTTGAACGTGATCTGATTATAGATGCACTTAAACGCTGCAACAGCAATCTGGCAGCAACGGCCCGAGACCTAAAAACCACAGCAAGGATCATGCGATATAAAGTCAAAGAGTTAGGTATCGATTACAGAAGATACTATAAAAAGAAAGGTTGACTTATGACAGCTTGGGCAAGTACAGGCCTTAAAGGTTTGGATAAAATAATTTGCGATTTGAAAAAAGGTGACAACGTCGTTTGGCAGGTTGATAGTATAGAAGACTATAGTCACTTTGTTAGGCCATATATAAAAAAGGCCCTGGAGGATAAACGAAACATTATTTATATGAGGTTTGCCCAGCATAAACCCCTTATCGAAAATCAGCCGGGTGTGACAATATACCAGCTCGATGCAAAAGGCGGTTTCGAAAGTTTCTCTACACAGGTTCACGCCATAATCAGCCGGGAAGGTACTGAAGCCTATTATGTATTTGATTGCCTTTCGGACTTGCTAAGTGCCTGGGCAACGGATTTGATGGTTGGCAATTTCTTTATGGTTACCTGCCCTTACCTCTTCGAATTGGACACAATTGCTTACTTTGCCATATTGCGAAATTATCACTCTTTCCAGACGGTTGCTCGTATCCGCGAAACAACCCAACTATTGCTGGATGTTTATGATTTTGATGGAAACTTTTACGTCCATCCGTTAAAAGTATGGAAAAGATATCTGCCAACAATGTTTTTGCCTCATTTACAACGAGGCGAAGAATTTACACCTGTAATAAGCAGTATTGATGCAAGCAAACTTTTAAGCCACATTTCTCAAAAAAGCCCGAATGACTCAGCAAGATTTCTGGACCATTGGGACCGCCTGTTTATGAAGGCAGACAGCTTGACAAAATCGCCACCGGACTCAAAAGACGTCAAAGAACTGGTCCGAGAGCTTTGCAGAATAATGGTTGGCCGTGAAAAAAGAATTTCACAGCTTGCTCAAAACAGTTTTTCTCTTGAAGATTTGATAAATATTAAAAGCAGATTGATTGGCAGCGGCTTCATCGGCGGCAAGGCAGTCGGAATGTTGCTGGCCCAAAAAATCTTAGCTAACGATAAGTCTTTCGATTGGGATCAATGCCTGGAACCGCATGATTCATTTTATATTGGCTCAGATGTTTTCTACAGCTATATAGTCGAAAACGGCTGGTGGAAACTGTTTATGAAGCAGAAAACAAAAGAAGACTATTTTGACGTAGCGACTGAAATGAAGGAAAACCTGCTGCGAGGCAAGTTTCCTGATCAGGCTCGCGAGAGGTTCCAGGAAATAATAGAATATTTCGGCCAGTCTCCGATTATTGTTCGTTCAAGCAGTTTACTGGAAGATTCATTCGGCAATGCGTTTGCCGGAAAATATGAAAGCTTGTTCCTTGTAAATCAGGGAGACCCTCAACAGCGTTACTCTGAATTCGAAGAAGCTGTACAAAGAGTTTATGCAAGCACCATGGATGAAAGTGCACTTGCGTATCGTTTGCAGCGAGGGCTTGACCAGCACGACGAACAAATGGCTTTGCTCGTGCAACGGGTGTCAGGCTCCTATAAGAAAAGCTACTTTTTCCCCGACCTGGCCGGCGTAGGTGTTTCATATAATACTTTTGTCTGGAAGTCTGACCTTGACCCAAAAGCCGGTATGCTCAGACTCGTCTTTGGTCTGGGTACACGAGCGGTGGACCGGGTTGAGGATGATTACCCGCAAACAATAGCTTTGGACCAACCGCTATTACGGCCGTATGCTGATAGAGAAGACCAAAGCAGATTCTCACAGCATAATGCCGACCTTCTCGATACCAGCCAAAATTGTTTAAGGACTGTTAGCGTAACTGATCTGTTGAATGATGAACTCAATATGAAACTAGAGTTGATAGCAGAACCAGATCCACATACCGAACGTAAAATGAAAGAACTGGGTATCAAGAATCAGAGATATTGGCTTCTGACATTCAAAAAGCTTCTATCAAACACTAACTTCACAAAAATAATGCGAAAAATGCTAAAGACCCTGGAAAATTATTACCAATATCCTGTGGACATAGAATTCACGGTCAATTTTACAGATGACGATTCATTTAAAATTAATTTAGTCCAATGCAGACCTCTGCAAACCAAAGGTGTAAAAGCAAGTGTGCAACTTCCAGAAAACATTAAACCTGAAAAAATACTTTTTGCTTCAAAGGGCTATACTATGGGCGGCAGTATCTCTCAGCCAATTAAAAGAATTATTTATGTCGATCCACAAGCATACGTAGAGATGCCGGTTTCACAAAAATATAGTATCGCAAGGCTGATAGGAAAACTAAATAGCCAGATAGCCAATAGAGAAACTACTCCAACTATCCTGTTTGGGCCTGGCAGATGGGGCACAACCACACCAAGTTTAGGGGTCCCGGTTAATTTTGCTGAAATCAATAAGATAACAGTGCTTGCAGAAATAGCATACGCAGGGGGAAATCTGATGCCGGAACTTTCTTTTGGTACACATTTTTTTCAGAATTTGGTTGAAAGTGACATATTCTATGTGGCCATCTTCCCACAGAAAGAAAGCGTAGTCTTCAACAAAGCTAAGCTTGCAGAAATGCCCAATCTACTAACCGACTTTTTCCCAGAAGAACGCAGCTATGAGGATGTCGTCAAAGTATATGAAGTTGATTCCAGCCAACTTCAATTTATGTGTGAGGTAGTCTCCCAAAAAGTTATTTGTTTCTTTACATGAGCACAAGCATCATTTTTGTAACCATCGCTCTATTGGTAGTTGATTTACCGATTGACAAAGGCCCACGTAAAGTGGGAATGTAAGTATCATGTAGTTATTGCATTTTAAACCGCATTATCAGTATCAAAAACGCAGTTAATTGCATAAAATCGCGCTGTAGTATTAGCCATTGACATATTACGTGAGAAACTTTACCATAATGTAACCAGAGCACAGCGCGGGATCGTTCAAAGACTGCTGCAATGTTTGGAGAATAAGGGATACGTCGAGCGTAACCGCAGCTTGCCCATTTACTTTTAACAGCAATCGAATGTCTTGCATGCCCGGCTCTCCGCCCACCGGCAATCGCAAGCGAAATCGACAGTGGCGGATTCCTGGAAAGGAGATTCAAAATGATCGTATCAAATAATCCGAACAGATCGAACTCACGTTGGCTACAGGTATGTGTACTGCTGGGTACTGTTCTGGCACTTCCTTTCGGCGTAGCCATTGCCCAGGACTACGACGCCGTTGGCAGGCGGCTCAGGGCGGCGGTCCAGGCTGGAGAACTGACCGGTGAACAAGCCAGGGCCATGTTGGGAACACTCAGAAAAGCAGGCGACGCCGGGAAGGACCAAAGCTCGGACAGAGCAAAGGCATCTCTGATGAAAGTGCGCGAGGATCTCGGTGCTGCTGTCAAAGACGGCAAAATCAGCAGGGAAGTCGCAGCCAAGAAGTACAAGGCCGCTGAAAAGAGGATCAGGGAAAGAATGGCCGCCGGACAACGTCAGGATGATTCGAAATGCGTCAGCCGTAAGGATGGGGAAGGCATCAGGAAGCGAATCGAGGGCGCTGTCGAACGAGGTGATATGACACGCGAGGAAGCCGATGCCAAGTACCGGGAGATCAAAAAAAGAATTAGCCAAAAGAACAATCGCAATGAGGTAGATTGGGATGCCATCAAACAGCGAATCGAGGGCGCTGTCGAACGAGGTGATATGACACGCGAGGAAGCCGATGCCAAGTACCGGGAGATCAAAAAAAGAATTAGCCAAAAGAACAATCGCAATGAGGTAGATTGGGATGCCATCAAACGGCGTGTCGAGGGCGCCGTCGAACGAGGCGATATGACCCGCGAGGAAGCCGATGCCAAGTACCGGGAAATCAGGGAGAGAATGGCCTCCAGCGACAGAGGCGATGGCCTAAGGGCCAGGTATGCTGCCGTTGCCGAGGAAATTCGCGCTGCAGTTGAAGCCGGTGAGATAACTGAAGAACAAGGCAAAGCCAAACTTGAAGGTTTAAAGAAACGTTTAGCCCAGGAAGCCCGCTAGGCCCGGATACGTGAAAATTCAGGAAATCGCACGGAACAGGGAGCCAAAGGCGAAAGAACCCGGGGCGATCGGAGGCAGATATCGATGCCATTACCCCCCGAATCAAAACCACGGTGAGAGCGGGCAGGCTGTGTGACCAAAATTCTTATACCCAGTTGGGTATTATCTGCCCGATTCTTCCAACATTTTGCGAAGATAAGCGTTTTCCCGGCGGGTCGCTTCCAGGTCAAAAAGCAGATATTTTGTGCTCAACCGGAGGTAATCCAGCGATTCCTGCAGAGCCGAAACGTTCTCCTTGAGCTTGGCATGGTTTTGTTTGCTTTCGAGGGCGAGATCGACCAATCTCTGTTTTTGACTTTCAGGCAGATTGTCCATTTTTTTTATAAGGTCATCTAACTGTTCTCGGAATTTTCCTTCGTCCATTGCTTACTCCTGTTGGGCGGATGCCCTGGGATTTCGTAAAATTCTCTCATTCCACATAATACAGCAAATGTTATGCCTGCGACGGGCATCTCGCCCTGACCGCCGCCGACATTCTTAACTATAGAAAACCACCGCACTTACAACCTGATCGAACGCTCACAGAGACATTGTCTTTGGTGAATGGCTGTAACGAATGTTGCCTGAAATATACATCGGACGGTTCTATTAAAATGGCGGCGATCACATAAACGCTTTGACCAAAGCTTCTTATGGCTCATTTCCCTTCGATTGGGATCGTCTGCATTTGAACAGATACCTGTCGAAACGTTCATCAGAAATGCGGGAAATAAATTTCACTAACAGCCAGATAGACACCAGGGCAAAGAGCACTCTGCCAACCAGAATGCCCGAAATATGGCCGCCCAGCACCACCATCAGTAGTGTATCTTCGATAAGGCTGTGTGACAGACCCATCAGCGACATCGCGAAGAATATATCCTTTTTGTGAATGTTGCCCGATGCGGTCTCATGGATGATCAGTGCGCCTCCATAAGATATTCCCATTGTCATACCGATTACCGTAATGTTCGTAGCTCCGGCGCCGATGCCCAAAGGGCGAAGTATCGGACGTAAAAGTCGATCGAGCAGATCGGCAATCTTCAGCAGTTTCAATAGTTTCATCAGGACAAGTAAGCCGAAAATGATAAAAAAGATGAATATCAGGTTGACAATTTCTCCGCGTGCCCAGGCCCATAAAGAAAGTTGGTCTGCTTGTGGTTTCAATAGCAGTACATTGGCACTTTGCAAACAATCGCACCAGTTGTAGATGCCATTGAGCAACCAGCCGTATATCATTGCGCCTCCCAGTCGAAGCACAGCCATAACGACGATTCGGCAACCGCATTTTTGGGCGACACGCAACTCTATCGGCAGCGTATGAGCGATTAGCATCATGGACGTCAAGACAGTTACCTGGGCAACGGTCAACGGATTATCACCGGCCAGCGAGGCAAAGGCGACCATACCACCATACAAATTGGTGATCATCGTTGTAGCCCATACGATGCCCATGCTTCCCGGCAACCCCACCGTCTCCATGACGGGCGCCAACGCCCAGGCCACATACTTAACCGCACCAAATTCCTTCAGCAGTTTAACAATTATGATGATCGGAATCATAATCTTGAACAAAACCACACTGATCTTAAGTGATTCCTTAAGGAGTTGGTGACCCTTGGCGAGCAGGTTTTTCATCAGAGTCTTCCTAAAATCATATCATTTGACTGGAACACATGTTAGTCTCACTGATTATCGCCCGCAAGAGGTTATTTTGATTGCTCTGTAATAAAAGTCGCAGAACCGACGGTTTTTCGCAAGGACGTGTTTGAATTTCGGGCAGAAATCCATTAAACTAAAACCCGACGAAATGGTTCTTGGCCTGCTACGGCAATCCAATCATCAAAACGCACAACCTCGACCGGTTCGCCGGGCAGGGCATGCGTTTTACCGATTTGGCCATTGGTTTGCCACGCAGGTAAATGCGTTTGACGGCCTGGAGACGCCGGTGGCGTTTTTGGAATCGCAGGACAAATGGAACGATCCTGATACGCGACAAGTGTTTCGGAACACCTGGCCAATTGCGGGGCATGCAGGTGCGGGACACGAAACGAAGCCCAGAGCCGCGACCTTCCGTCCTGCAAGGGCGAAATAAAATTCCCGTTGCCATGCTCCACGCTTGCGTGGGTATGTTGATACCAACATAGCCCCAAATTCCGGGTGGCATGCTCAAGCTTTTTTGCTTGAGCATGTTTTGTAAACAACTCTCGTAGCCTGCCCCTTCGTCCCACGCGGATTTTTCTCCGGCAGGGTTGAACTTATAATAACTGATATTGTCCAAGCCGGAACTGACAAATTAAAATCATCCCGGCCATCCATGAGTCCGGATATGCGCTCCGACTTTTTTCAAGACTGTCACATCTTCTGAATGAATCGAACCATCCGCCAGGGGGCCTGTGTTTAAAAGCAAATTGCACTGCTGCTCAAATGCTGTTTTTAGCATTTCTAACACCGTTTCGGTTGATTTATGTTTTGCTTTTTCATTGTATCCCCATGCGCTATTCTGTAGCGTATCGCAAATTTCATTGTGCTTATCTTTATTTCTCTCCCAGGCTTTTTTCGCTATCTCGGCGGCCTTATCTCCGTATCGTTTTCGGATTTGTTCTTCCAGTGAACGCCCGCTGCGTTCCGGGGCCGCGAAGTCTTCTGTTCCTGTGATTCCTTGTTTGGCACTGATGAGGCACTGTGGTTGTAACTTGCGGATCGTGGCGTAAATCTGATCCATTGGGAAGAGATCAGGCCGGCCATAATAACCCATGAGTGGATCAAGCCAAATGCCGGCTATGGGTCCGTATTCGGTTAGCAAAGTCTGTATGTGACCGATGGCGTCATCGAGATACTTCTGGAAGTCTTCATCCTTCTCGAATTTATACTGCTGCGGTCTGGTTTTATACTCAGGGCGGGCAATGGAGTTAAAGTTTCTCGAATAAAAGTACGGATGATGCCAGTCAGCCAGCAGAGAGTAATAGAAAAAGCACCCAAGCCCTTTTTTGCGGCACTGTTCGGCTAGTTCGGCGCACAGGTCGCGCTTAGCTACGGCCATTGAATTCCAGCTACCACTGCCAGTATCGAATAGGCAAAAGCCGTCGTGATGTTTACTGGTCAGGTTTACGTACTTCATTCCGCCTTCGAGCGCCAGATCGGTGATAAAGTCGGCATCAAAGTTCTTTGCCGTAAACCGCTTGGTCAGCTTTTCGTATTTCTCTATGGGTATCTTTTGCCTGAACTGAACCCATGCACCGCTTGCGAGTATGGAGTAGAGTCCATAATGCATGAAGAGGCCGAATTTCGCGTTCCTGAACCATTCCAGGGCGGCCATACGCGGATCTGATTTGTAGAGTTCTTCATATCCCTTCAGGTAAGAGGGGATTTGCACTGTTGCCTTAGACAGGGCAGCACCTCCGGTCGAAGCACCGTCTGAAGTTTTTTGGGATGACATATTGCACCCCGGCAAACTTAATGCGGCGGCACCGGCTCCGAGATTTTTGAGAAACTGGCGTCTGTTCATTATTTTCCCTCGTTTTTCAATCAGCGTTCACTGACTTCGGTTACTTTCAATTTACCGCGGTGATAACATTTTCGTTATAGATACTTCCATCAACTCGGTGATGTCTAAAGGTAATCGTGGGCTTGTCATCAACTCTTTGGATTATTTCTTCAAGTCTTTTTTCCATCATCGCTGCTTTTTGGGGGTATTTTTCGATAATGTTATTTTTTTCGGCTATGTCATCTTTAAGGTTATAGAGTTCATTTTTGACGTTGGTTGGTTTCTTATTGTTCCTGGCTTTCGCCCCTGATTTGTTCATTACGAATTTCCATTGGCCTTTTCTAAGTGCGATAGCCCCTCTGATTTCTTCGATCATTTCTGTAAGACCTACTTTGTCCTCTCCGAGAAAGGCTTTGAGGATGTTTTGGCTGTCAGTCGCCTGATTTTTAGTCAGCTTAAAATCGAGTAGATCGGCAAATGATGCCAGCAGGTCTATCTGGCTTACCAGGGCATCGGATTTACCGGGCTTTATCTTCGCCGGCCAGCGAATAAGCAACGGCACACGGGTCCCACCTTCGTAAATCTGGTATTTACCGCCGCGGTAAGGGCCAGCAGCATAATGCCCCCGGTCATTGTCAGCGGTAGATGTTTTGACGGTTGTTCCATCATCGTAACCGTCATCGTAAACCGGCCCGTTATCGCTTGAGAAGATTACGATGGTATTGTCGGCAAGACGGTTTTCATCGAGTATCCTCATTATCTGGCCGGTTGACCAGTCGAACTGGACCATAGCATCGCCGCGGTAACCGAGTTGGCTTTTCCCGTGAAATCTCGGATGCGGAGTTCGAGGGCAGTGGATGTCGTGCGACGAAAAATACAAAAAGAAAGGCTTGTCTTTGTGAGACTTGATGTACTTTTCGGTTTGCTTTATGAATTCGTCGGCGATGGTTTCATCGTTCCACAAAGCCGCTTTGCCACCTACCATATATCCTATCCGGCCGATACCGTTGATTACGCTGCTGTTATGGCCATGGGAGCTTTTGTAGTATGTCATCGCTTCGGGATTACTTTTGCCGTCGGGATAGGTTGTGATGCGATTATTTTTTGGTTTTATGGGATTTTGGTTGTTTATGTAGATAGGATCATCGGGGTCGTAGTTTACGACGCGGTAGTTCTCAAGATATACGCATGGTACGCGATCGTTTGTCGAAGGCAGTATAAACGAGTAGTCAAATCCGACCTCGAGAGGCCCCGGCTTAACTTCTCCGTTCCAATCGGCGGGCACGTCTTTTTTACCAAGTCCAAGATGCCACTTGCCTATGATGGCAGTTGAGTATTCGGCTTTTTTAAAGAGCTTTGGCAAGGTAAGGATGTCTGTCGGTATGCAAAGCGGTGATTGCGGCGATAATATATTAACGCCTTTTCGAAAAGCGTGCATGCCGGTCAGCAGCGCAAAACGCGATGGGGAACATGTTGCCGCGGTACAGTGACCATCGGTAAACATAAGGCTCTGGCTTGCCAGGCGGTCGATGTTGGGGGTGGGAATCATTTTGGAACCGTACACACCCACATCACCGTACCCAACATCATCTCCGTAAATTATTACAACGTTCGGCTTGTCGGCCTTTGGCGATAAATCGACTGAACCTTTTCGAGATGACATATTGCAGCCCGGCACAGTTAATGCGGCGGCACCGGCTCCGAGATTTTTGAGGAACTGGCGTCTGTTCATTATTTTCCTTCGTTTTTCAATCAGCGTTTACTGATTTCGGTTACTTTCAATTTGCCGCGGTGATGACATCTTCGTTATAGATACTTCCATCGACTCCGTGATGTCTAAAGGTGATCGTGGGCTTGTCGTTAACTCTCTCAACGGTCACAGACAAAAATCCGCCCTTTATTTTCAGGTATTGATGCATGGACGACTTGTTCTTTTCGCTGAATCCGCCGGCATGTTTGTCTGTGGTGGGACCGCAGGAATACTCTTTGGCGCCCGTATCAGGATCGACCGATACGTATTGCCAATGCCGGTCTCCGCAAATAACGAACATGTTCTTCTGTTTTCCGATGAACTGGCGCAGTTGATCGCCCTCATACGTAAAACCCTTGTTGGCGTGGTTATCGTTTTTATTTCCACGGTCAGGGCCTACGATCGGGGTTGGGCTTATCAGAACACGAAATGTCGCATCCGATTTCTGCACCGTATCGAAGAACCATTTCTTTTGCCGCTCACCCCAGATCGTCTTGTCGGGTCCATCGGCCATGTTGTTAGGGCTTCTGAAATCTCTTCCCTCAACCAGCCATATCTGCAGATCTTTTCCCCAGCGTATGGTTCTGTAGGTCTTATCGCCCATCGGTACCTGCTCGCGAAAGATCGCAAGTCCGTCCTCCCACGTCAGCTCTCTGCCATAGCTCTGCCCCGGCCAGCAGTCGTCCCTGAGCGTATCGTGATCATCCTTAATAAAGTAACTGGCAATTTTGTTATGGAACATCCGCTGAAACGGCATCGAGTATATCCTGTTCCACTTAAATCTCGCAAGCTCAACGCTGTCGGCGTAAGGCCCGGGCCTATCGTAGTACTCGGTATCACCGGTGTGCACAAAAAAGTCCGGCTCAATCGCCAGCATCTGCGGATATATCTTATGGCCATTAACCGCATCGTCTCGTCGAGTATAGTCCTGTCCCGTAACGACCATAAAGCGAACCCTCGCCGGCTCAAACGCCTTCGGAGCCGTCCTGAACCCGCCCTCTACCTGGCATGTAGCCACCCCGTTTTGACTGCCCCGCCCCTGGGCTGTTATCAGATATTTCGTTCCGGGTAAAAGCCCTTCAAGTTTCGTTTGGTATGTAAAATCTTTATTCTGCAAAACCCATTGCCACGCAGTTGACTTTTTTTGTTTTTCGCTTCCAGCGGGCCAGTATGTAAACCGCATCTGACCTTTGTCGCCCGGCACAACCGCTTCCATTTTTTCAAAATCGTAAACATACTCCCCCCGATTCTTAGCGTCCCAGGGATTTTCGCGTTCAGGAAACGGCGTACCGCCGATATTGCGTTCGGGATGTTTTGTCAAGCGTGTCCAAACAATGGCCGAGGTCGAATCCACCTCGCCAATTTTGATACCATTGGCCATATAAACAATTTCTGTTTTTGTTTGACCGGACTCAACGCCCATGCATCCGCCAACAACCAGACTCATCATAACAATCGCAATTATAACTCTCATAACTTTCCTTTACGTGCGACTTTGCACTTTTTCTTGTGTGTTGCTTATGCGCAAAGCCAGAACAGGGCCTTTTGGGGCCAAGACCGATAATTTTATACGTTAGCGGAACATTTATCGAAAGCATCGATCTGTCTTTTCTCTGTTAATACGCTTATTTCCAGGTCATAGCTCCTGCTTTTTCCGGGACCAAGATAAATAAGTTGTTTGTTTTCGCGGGCCTGGGCCTGTCCGATGGGAGGATTGGTTCCCGGCTCGAGGCCGGTAACATATTCTCCCGGTCCCCAATGCTGCCAGTTAGCCAGCCAGGGCAGTTGGTTTTTCTTGAATTTTAGTGCGACTGCCAATCCCAATTTTTTATTATAGAGACCGGCGATACATGTACCCTTAGTATCTGGCTTGATATCGATAGCGGCACAAGCCTCACCGGTACCGCGGTGATCGTCGCGTGGTGCGGGAACTCTATGAAAATCATGCTTTGCGTTGAATATCTTTCTATCTTCGGGACGCATAGGCGAGCATTGTCCCTGCCAAATAATTCCCGTTCCTTCATCCACCAGCGGCCAGCCAAAATTACAGTGGTACAATATCATGTGCGGTGATTTGGTATTGCCACGATTGGTCACTTTATCGTGGATTCTAATAATGGACTCGCCGAGACGGCTGGATATGGTCCTTTTTAATTCCAGGTTCGGACCAAATACAGTCGATTCTTTAATGGTGGCGGTCATACTCATGTCCAATTTGCCTGAAATCGGGTCCGGCTGGATAATCGATTCAATCGTGGCCGGAAGATTACTGATGCGGCCATGTAATCCCCGCTGTCCATATTCATCTGTCTGCGGTCCTCCGATGTGTGTCAAACCACAGGTAGTCAATAGTCCTCCCATAAATGTTGAGAGCCATTCCAAAGATCGATGGGCATCCGGTCTAGGTGCTGATACTCCTGCATGGCTTAGCCAGGCAAGGCTGTGCTGATTATAAAAGGCTGCCGCTATATCCAGGGCCCGGTCAATTACCAGTTGGAAACGTAAGCCGGACCCCGTATTAACCCAGGCAATACGAACATTTCGCCCCAATCCATTATCTAAAACTGAAGTCTCAATCCCACCTATCTGGGCATAGTTGACAATTTTGTCCTGCCAGGGATATTTTTTCTTTTGGATTTTCATGGTCTATACCTTTCACAGTGCGCCTGGTAAACTACATTTCAAATCGATTATTTATTGTCGAAGTTTTGAATTTCTTTTACGTCCATTACAAAGATGCTTCTGCCATGTGTGCCGATGACGATTTCGCTGTCCCGTGGATGGATGACCAGGTCGTGAACGGGGGTTGTTGGCAGATTGTTGCATAGTGAGTGCCAGGTTTTTCCCTTGTCGAGCGACGCGTAAACGCCCAGGTCAGTGCCAACGTAAAGGATATTGCTGTTTATGGGGTCTTCTCTTATGACGTTTATCGACTCGGAAGGAAGATTGCCGGCAATGGATGTCCAGGTTTCGCCAAAATCGGTTGACATATAGAGGTATTTTTCAAAATCGTCGTCACGGTATCCAGTCAATGAAACGTACACTGTTGCTGATTCGTGTTGGGATGCCTCGAGACGGCTGACCCATTTGTCCGGCAGTGAGTTGTTGATTTTGGTCCAGGTTTCGCCCTCATCGTGCGTTACGTGAACGAGTCCGTCATCGGTGCCGACATAAATCAATCCCGGTTTGACAGGCGACTGGGAAATCATGGTTATTGTTCCGTATGGAACGTTGCCCTGTTTTTCCGGCGGTGGGCCGGTGGTCAGGTCAGGGCTTATACAGGTCCAGGTCTGGCCTCTGTCCGATGATTTGAACAGTTTGTTAGCGCCATAATAAATAACGTAAGAATTGTAATGCGAAAGGACAAAAGGAGTCATCCAGTTGCATCGCAGACGAGGCTGGTCCTGGCCGGCTCTGGGTCGGATGCGATTGTTAGAGCCGGTCAGCATATCTTTACGCTGCAGATCGCCGAACTGCTGTTCAAAATAGATGGTGTGATGTTGGGTTGGGTCGGCATAAGTAAAAAAACTGTCACCTCCGCCCCATTGGTCCAGGTAAACGTTTTTCCAATGGTCCTCCATGCCGTATTCGGTGAGCCAATCGCCAACGTTGTGATCGGACGTTCCGTAAAGAGCGGCATTGTCCTGGGTGCCTCCGTAAATGTTGTATGGGGTTTTCATGTCAACAGCGACGGCATAGAATTCGCTGATGGGTATGTTATTGATGTGGAGCCATGTTTTTCCCCTGTCATAGGAGCAGTACAAACCGCCATCGGTTCCCAGCAGCAGTCTGTCCGGGTTTGCAGGGTCGATCCACATAGCATGCTTGTCAAGGTGCATACACTTTATGTCGTGAGCCAGGAGGTGGACTATTGTTTCCCCAACAAACTCACAGGTCGCACCGCTATCGGTCGAATGAAGGAGTTTGGTGCCCAGAATGTATATCTCATTTTCGTTGTCCGGTGAGACTCTGACAATGCAGAAACCATAGTCGATGGCAGTTTCTAAGCGTTTTTCGTTGGCTTTGCGCCAGGTGGCGCCTTTGTCGTCGGAACGATATATTTCTCCTCCGATGCTTTTGTCGCTTTCCGGCAGTGGCGTCTGGTTTTCCAAAAGGACGTAAACTACATTGGGATTTGAAGGTGCGATGGCAATGCCGGAACGGCCTATATGCGGGCCGTCGGGAAGTCCGTCGGTTAATTTGTTCCAGGTTTTTCCGGCGTCGGTCGTTTTGTAAATGCCGCTTCCAGGGCCAGAGGCAATGTTGTTCCATGCTTTTCTGTCCCGCTCCCATGCGGCTGCGTACAGGGTATTGTTGTCGGACAGGTCCATTACTACGTCTATGACGGCGACTTTTTCGGAGATGTAAAGAATCTTCTGCCAAGTTTTTCCGCCGTCGGTGGTCTTGAACAGGCCCCTTTGCTGGTTATAAGTATAATTGTGACCTATCGCCGCTACGTACACGATATTCGCGTCCTGTGGGTCGATAAGGACCTTGCCGATATGGTGCGTGTCGCACAGGCCCATATTTTGCCAGGTTTTTCCGGCGTCGGTGGATTTGAAGACGCCTATCCCGGCATAAGAACTGCGGGCCATGAGCAGTTCGCCGGTTCCGACCCAGACGATGTCGGGATTGGTTTGGGCGATGGCTATGCTGCCGATGGCGAAGGTGGATTCATTTTCGAAGATCGGTTCCCATGTGGTGCCGTTGTTGAGAGTTTTCCAGATATTGCCGGCGCCGGCGCCTACGTAGATAGTAAAGGTATTGCCCGGTGGACAGGCGATGGTCTCGATTCTGCCACCTGTAAATGTGGGGCCTACGGCCCTCCAGGCTAAATGCCTGAAAATCGACTCATTCTTGAGTTTTACGTGGTGCTCCCATGATTTCATACGGCTGAGGGGGTCGGTGGCTTCGTTTTGATGGTCGCCATCGGCGGCATACGAAAACGATATGTTGAGATTGGTGACGGCAATACCCAGGCAAAATAAAAAGAAAATGCCCTTCTTCATGGAACAGTCCTTTCATGATCTTTGGAAGATCGAAATTGTCATTACGCCAGTCCACGACAATAACTGTCGATAAAATGGTAGAATTGCAAAATTGTAAGCGACATCATACCAATTGTCAATTGACACTTACCTGTTCGGCCGCTAAGATTGGACTCATGGTTGACAGACCGAAAAAACCTGTTTCTGCTGATGTTTTCGGCCAGGAACCCGGCAAAGGCAACCCGGATGAGCTGGTTTTATCTCGCCGGCAGGTCCGGGACTGTGACCGGGTGGCCATCGAGCGTTTCGAAATCAATGGCCTGGTGCTGATGGAAAACGCCGGGCGCGGGGCCGCTGAGGTCATCGTTTCCCTGCTGAAAGGCGCAGGCCAGTCCCGCGTTTGTATCGTTGCAGGTACAGGAAATAATGCAGGCGATGGTTTTGTCGTTGCCCGTCATTTAACTAATGTTGGTGTCGATGTTGACGTGGTAATATGCGGCTTGCGTGACAAGATCAAGGGCGATGCCCTTGCCAATCTGGTTATTATCGAACAGATGGCCGTGGCGATTGCTTATATCGAGCAACAGAGGCCGAATGAGATCATCCAATCGATTAAGGCCCATCTCGAAGGCAGGGGTGTTATTGTTGACGCGATGCTTGGTACCGGTGTTTCCGGAGCGCCGCGTGAACCGATCCGATCTGCCATACAGGCCATTCTGGATAACAGGTCTGGTAAGATTGTCGTAGCCCTGGATATTCCTTCCGGACTCGACTGCGACACCGGCGAACCGATGGGACCGACGATTCGAGCCGATCATACGGTTACTTTTGCCGCTATGAAGAAAGGGTTTCGCTCTCTCTCGGCCGCTCAATATACCGGTACGGTTACCGTCGCTTCTATCGGCATAAACACCTCGTTACTGTTGTGAAGGAGTACATAGTGGAATTTAAACAGGCGCAGTTAAAAAATGGATTGACGGTGATTTCCGAAGTGGTGGATTCGGCGCGGTCCGTGGCGGTGGGTTTTTTTGTCCGAACCGGATCACGTGATGAAAGAGCGGAAGTTTCCGGGGTGAGCCATTTTCTCGAACACATGCTTTTCAAAGGGACAGACAAACGTTCGTCGCTGGATGTCAATCTGGAGTTCGATCAGATGGGTGCAAAGTACAACGCGTTCACCTCGGAAGAAAATACGGTTTATTATGCCGCGGTATTGCCTGAATATCAGCGGCGTGTATTGGAGTTATGGGCGGACCTGATGCGTCCATCGCTGCGGAGCGACGATTTTGATATGGAAAAGGGAGTGATATGTGAAGAGATCGCGATGTATAAGGATTTGCCGCAATTCGATGTGCTGGATCGTTGTCGGCGGATGCACTTCGGAGAGCACCCCAGCGGTAATAGTGTTCTGGGGACAGTGGAAAGCATACAAAACCTGGAGCGCAGTGCGATGCGCGAGTATTTCGAGCGGCGCTACGCACCGGACAATATGGTACTGGCTGGGACCGGCAAGGTGGACTGGCAAGGTCTTCTCGATACGGTCCAAAAACTATGCAGCCGGTGGGAGCCTTCCAGTCCGAAGCGGCAGTTGAGCGATTTTCGTGGAACGGGCGAGATTAAAACTGTCTGTGATGAGAAGATAGTACGCGAACATGTCTGCCTGATAAGTGCGGCGCCGTCGGCGCAGGATGATCTGCGTTACGCCTGTGGCGTGCTGGCTAATATTATTGGAGACGATACCGGTTCCCGACTGTATTGGTCGCTGGTGGACACCGCCCTGTGCGATGAGGCGGACATGGAATATGATTCGCTGGACGGTACCGGTGCATTTTATACATATATTTCCTGCGATCCGGGTCAGGCTCAGAAGGTGATCCAAATTGCCAGAGACTGCCTGGCGCAGATTGGCCGCGAGGGCGTAACTGAAAAAGAGATGCGGGCCAGCAAGAACAAAATCGCCTCAGCGATAACACTTAACGGTGAGCTGCCGATGGGACGACTGATACCGCTGGGCTTCAACTGGGTCTATCGGCGGGAATATCTCCCCCTGGCAGACGAACTAAAGAGCATACAGGATGTCAGCCATGAGGATATCCGGCGGTTGGTGAAGGAATATCCGTTGGAGAACGTTACCGTTCTGGGACTTGGGCCGAGCGAAAAAATAGTATAACGATGACGTCGGCGTCAAAGATAGACTCAAAAGATGTTGGTCCGTAATTTCTTAAAAAAAATCTGGTTTTGGACCAGTCACATAGGTTCCCGTCATCCGCGTCATTATTCTCCGCGTCGTCGGCGGCGGACCGGGGCGGTGGTGCTGTTATTGTTATTGACGGCGATCATCGTGTTTGGCTGGTATCATCTGGCTGACCGGCGTATGCTGGCGTATGCGATCGAGGCCATAGGGCGGATTAGCGGAGGCGAGGTGGAACTGGACGAGGCGTCCCTGGTCGTGCTTCGCCAGATACGTATTAAGGGCGTGCGTATTTATCTGCCCGGCCGGGAACACATCCGGGCTAATCTGGTTTTTGCCGCTCAGGATGTAATTTTGCAGCATCGGCCCTGGAGCATTTTCGGCAAACGACTGCAGTTAAATCAAATAGTAGCTGATGGTGTTCGGCTCAATATATGGTACGACCTTGACAAAAGTATTATCAACCTTCAGTTGCTTTCGTTAGGACGGGAGGTTATCACCCCATTCCAAAAACCCCATATTATATTACGCCGTGGCGTAATAGAGTATCGTGAGATAGCCAGCGGTCGAATCGCTTCTGTTGCGAGGCAGGAGATACAAGGGCGTGTCGGTCCGGCTCGCAGCAATCCGGATATATACGAATTTGAGCTGCACAGTCTTGAGACTGGCGTCATTGGGAAATCATCGGTAAAAGGTACATACAACCAAAAGACCAGGCAACTGGCCACTGACGGCAGTTTTATACTGGAATTGGTTGATATAGCCTCTTTGCCGGGCCGTCTGGCTTATTGGCGCAACCTGTACGAAACTATTCAACCTGCCGGTCAGTTGCAAATCACCAGCACCTTCGAACCCAGCCGCGGACACAACTTGCGACTGAGTCTTGAGAACGGTCGATTGAATCTGCCTTTGTCCAGCAGTGGTTATTTGCTTCCTTTGAACAGCGTCATTGCTGAGATTGCTTGCAATAAAGACGAGATTACTATAGAAAAGATCAATGGGCGATTGGAAGATTCCTGTCAGCTTCAACTCAGCGGCGTCATAAGAGGATACTCGGACAATGCCCCATTTGATCTTGAATTCCAAACCCAAAATCTGGATATCCCCGTAGATCAATGGCAAGACCTTGTCATTGACGAGGCGGCGTTAATAGATGAATCAGCCACCGGGAAAGTTGTCGCGGGAACCGAAACCACTTTACAGACGGCCTTGAATGCTGTCTTAAAGGAGCTGCCCGACGCGGCGCAGCAATTCGTCGATCTGTACCGGCCCGTCGGGCCAATAGACTACCAACTGCGGATAAAACGCGCCGACGGAGCGTTACAAAAACCGGTTTGTCAGGGCAAAATAATATGCCACGACGGGGCCTTTGTCTATAAACATTTTCCCGCTTTTGTCTCTGGTGTGCAGGGTGAAATCGCCTTTGACCCCAACAGTGTAATCATCGGACCTCTATATTCCCGACAGGATAACCAGGAAATAGAAATTGAAGGTAAGTACCATGGTGAAGACGAGCAAAGCGAGTTCGATTTAACCGTAAATGCCAAAAACGCGCCTCTGAACAAAAATATATACAACGCTCTGACGCCAGGGCTTCAGCGTTTGTGGGACCGGTTCTCTCCCACGGGAACCGTCAATGCTTTTTATAAGACCGGATGGCGCCGCGGGCAGCAACCGGAGCCAAACCTTGGCATAGAGCTGATCGATGTAAACGCCGACTGGACCGCTATTGGAACCAGACTGACGGCAATGAGCGGTTGGGTAAATTGGAATCAAAAGCTAACCGCCTTTGAGATCAAACAAGGTGAAGTAGCTTCCGGCCGGTTCCAGTTGGAAGGTGAAATCAATAATCTGCAACGTTCCGATCAGGAATTTCAGTGTCAAGGTCAATTTCGTGATGTCCTGCTGGACGAAGAATTTGCCAATAACCTGCCCGATAAGATCGGCGGACTTTACCGGGGCCTTAACCTGACCGGTGAAATCGGCGGTCAAATACAACTCGATCTGAAAGCGGCCGACCATGAGCCGTCAGAAACCACACAGCCGTCCGGGCAAACCGAACCGACACTTGTGAAACCGTCATATCGAATCGATTTCAGTTTGAACGACGGTCAAATAAGATATGAAAAATTTCCCTATCAATTACACAATGTTCAGGCAGGTTGTGTTCTGACCGATCGTCAGTTACAGATCATCTCATTAACGGGCCGCAACGGCCGAAGTCAGGTCGAACTCAACGGCGCCGTCCGTGGTCCGAACGATTTTCAACTTTACCTCATCGCCAAACCTTTAGAGTTGACCGACCAACTGCATCAGGCGATGGACGACCGGAAAATTGATTTATGGGACAAGCTCGATCCTTCCGGACAGATCAACCTGACCATGCAGTTGCAACGCCAGCCTGACCGTGACCTAGATTATCAGGCGACAATAGAGCCTTTGAACAGCGGGTTTTGCCTGGCGAATTTTGCTTATCCATTTACCAACGTAACCGGCAAAGTTATTGCCGAGCCGAACTATGTTGCGATTGATCGGTTGCATAGTACGAACGAGCGAACCCAAATCGATATTACCGGCCGGCTTGACCGCATCGGCGGCGCCCGGAAATACAATTTGCACATCCAGGCGGACGACCTGCCGTTAGATGACAAACTCAAACACGGCCTGGGCGGGGGATTAGGCGGCGTTTGCCGACGCACCGGCCTGACCGGAGATGTCGATTGCGACCTGGAAGTGAACTATCATCAAGAACCCAACGAAAAAGGTATCTGGCAGTTTAATGGCGGAATCGGTCTGAAAAACGGGACCTGCCACTCACCACTTTCAACCACCAACATTACCGGGAACCTTCAGGGCACAGCTACCTACGACGAAGGCGCCCAGGACTTTCAATTATCAGCCGAGCTGGCCCGTGGCGATATGCAGGTTTTGGATCGAGATTTGACTGAAATGACCGCTAAGCTCGGCTATGACGGCAAAGAGAAACTGCTGAAGGTTACGGATATCAGCAGTGGTTTTTGCCAAGGCCGCATGGCGGGACATACTCAGATCGATATTGACCCCAACCATTGGGCTTACAAAGTGGACCTGCGTTTCCTGGAAGCTGATCTGAAAGAACTGCTCAATGTCGCCAAAGAACCGAACAAAAAATATCTCGATCTTCAGGGTCGATGCAAAGGCAGATTCATGCTGAACAAAGAGATTTCCAGCCTGATTCCGCGAGGCAGTCTGACCTTTGTCGTCGAAGAGGCCGTTATCGGCCAATTGCCTATTATTGCTCAACTATTGCATGTCATTAACTTTAAGCTGCCCAGGCATGGCGCCTTTAACCAGGCCCAAATATCAGGTGACATAGTCGGCGACAAGCTTTATTTCGAATCGATTCATCTGCAGGGTAGTGCTGTCTCGCTCACTGGAACCGGGCTTATGAGCGGACCTTTCTTCACCGCTGACCAAGACAGCGACCGCCGTCCTTCCGGCCTTACCGGCGGCATCCTGCAAAAATGTCCCCTGGAATTGATCTTTGTCGTCGATCCCCCGGATTATCTGGCCAATATCCCGATACTGTCAAGCTTTTGTCGCGCCATCCTTCCATCGCTGATGCAATTACGTGTTTCAGGTACCTTCGATGAGCCTGAAGTTGCCCCGATTGCCTTTCCCGATCTTGGCGATGCCTTTCGGCAGTTGGAGCCCACGCAGGATCAACTGAAATAGGACACTTTGACTACTCGTTATCTTGTTTTTGGACGCGGATTTCCACGGAACGAGCGTGGGCATCGAGACCCTCGGCGCGGGCCATAGCTATAGTTGCTTTTGCCCCGGTTTCCAATCCTTTTTTGCCATAGCTTATCAGACTCGAATGCTTGAGAAAGTCGTTTACATGCAAGGGACTAAAATACCGCGACGAGCCGCCTGTCGGCAACGTATGCGACGGACCGGCAAAGTAGTCACCGATTGCCACAGGACTATACTCGCCAACGAAAATAGCGCCGGCGTTTTCTATCCGCCCAGCGATGGTTTCGCTGTCTTTACATTGAATCTGCAGATGCTCGGCCGCGAATTCGTTGGCCAGGTCAATAGCTTCATCCATATCCCTGGTCACAACCGCCAGGCAAAACTGCTGCACACATTGGCGGGTTGCTTCTTTGCGGCTCAGTTCGGCCAATTGTTTGTCGAGCTGTTCGGCCACTTCCCGGCTGAGTTGCTCTGAGTCGGTTATCAGCAGGGCACTGCCCGGGGCGTGTTCGGCCTGACTGAGCATATCGGCGGCCAACCATTGGCCCCTGGCTGAATCGTCCGCGATGATCAGCACTTCGCTTGGCCCGGCGAAACTGTCAATATCCACCAGGCCGTAAACTTCTTTTTTCGCCAACTGTCCCCACCAACTGCTCGGCCCGACGATCTTATCCACCCTGCCGATGGTCTCGGTGCCAAATGCCAGTGCCGCTACGCCCTGGGCGCCGCTGACCCGATATACTTCCTTCACTCCAAGCTCCCAACATACCCCCAATATTGCCGGATGAATACTGTTATCGCAGTCGGGTCTAGGGGCGCTGATTACCGCGATCTGTTCGACCCCCGCCACCTGTGCCGGCACTACTGTCATAATCACCGTCGAAACCAGCGGGGCCGATGCGCCCGGCACACACACGCCCACCCGTTTCAATGGCCGGTATATCAACCCTAATCGCAAACCCTCCTTGTTCACATTCCAGGCGGGCATCCTAATTCCCCTGACCATAATTTCCTGTTGGTAGCTCCTTACGTTCACAATCGACTGTCGCAGTGCTGCCAGAAGCTCACTGTCAAGCTGTTGATGCGCCTGGGACAACTGCTCCTCGGAAATACGAAACTCGCTTGGGCTTAGTTCGACCTTATCATACGCCGCTGTCAGCTCGGCTACCGCCGCGTCTCTTCCCTGGCGGACTTTTTCCACGATATCGCGAACCTGCTCAAGACGCTGCTTATTCCCCAGCAATTCCCCCTCCAGGCTTAACTTTGCGCGTAAATTGCGCCAGCACCTATCGAATTTATCTCTTGGTTCTGTTTTTATTATGTTTAACACAGTCATATTCAGCTCCCAGGCACTACTTGGACAAAAAATACTTGCTAATTATATACAAACCCCGGCTGGTGGCAACGGAAAAGACCTGACGATTCATCCAACGGGTCACGTTACTACACCCTCAACCGCTACCATCCGGTTATCTTCAAGATGTTGTCAACCAGCCTGAGAAGGTCACAGGCCATACCACTGTTCAATTGCCATACGCATTTTCTGTACTGTCTGTGCAGTGGTAATGGCCATTTGGGCCTTTTTGCGTTGAGGATGACGTTTACAGTAATAGATGCAGAATTTGCGGAAATATGGAATGGCTTTCCTGGCCTGGTATAGCCCAAGGATCATCTCGAAATGCCGCAGTATAACTTGGCCCTGTTCGCTGAGACTGGGTGGCGGCGGTTTTGGCTGACCTGCGATCAAGGCCCGGGCTTCTCGAAATATCCAGGGATTGCCGATCGCTCCACGTGCTATGAGTACTCCATCGATGGTGTTTTCTGTCAGTCGCCGTGCTACATCCTCGGCGGTAAAGACATTACCGCTGCCTATGACGGTTATCCGGTCGAATCGCTGTTTTACCCGACCGATCATCTGCCAATCGACTCCCTGGCGGTATCTCTGCAAAACGGTTCTGCCGTGCACAACGAACCCATCGACGCCCGCGTCAGCCGCTTTTTCGCATATCCGCCAAAAATTATCCTGTGACTCGGTAGTGTTGTCATAGCCGATCCGCAATTTCATCGTAAGCGGACAGGTCACAACCTGGCGGACTTTCCGAACAATATCTGTCACAACATCGGGCCTGGTAAGCAGAAAACCGCCCCGTTGTTTATGGACGACCTTGGGAACCGGACAGGCGAAATTCAAATCGATCAGGTCATAGCCGAATTCCTGAAGACTTTTGGCGGCCCGGGCCATTATGGCTGGATCGCCCCCGAGCAATTGACCGCCCATAGGGTGTTCGCGATCATCCAAGCTGTTAAGAACGCCCGGATACAGAACTGACTTGTCGAGCACAAGCCCGCTGAACACCAGCGGCGCCCCATATTCCAGGGCTAGCGAGCACATGGCCTGGTCGCTATAACCGCTTAGAGCCGCCTGGAAAAATGGAACATCAAGACTAAGCTTGCCTAATTTTATCATATATAGCCATTATTATCGCCAAATTTATGATTTATTGGACCTACTTTACCCAATCAGCCGATTCTATGCAAGGAGTATGTCCGCAATCATTATAAAATTAAAGGATTTACGATGGACCGTGAGGAAACCAGCAGAAAAAGGCGAAAATTGACACCGGAAAGCAAACCGATAACCGAGGTCGCCCCTTCTTTTGACATTAACGGTGAGCTGCAAAATGCCATGCGATACCATCGATCAGGTCAGTTCCAACGGGCTAAGGAAATTTACAATAAAATACTAAAAATAAACCCACAGCACTGCGAGACGCTTCATCTGCTGGGTGTTATGGCTTATCAGTTTAAGAAGTACGAGATCGCGGCAGCCCTGATCGGCAAAGCCATTGAGATCGATCCCAACCAGGCGATTTATTATACTAATATGGGAAACACATTGAATGGACAGGACCAATTGGGCCGGGCGGTTACTTGCTATCAGAAGGCCCTGCAGCTCAATCCCAACCTCGTTGAAGCTCACTATAATCTGGGAAATACCCTGGACAGGCAAGGCAAGCTGGATGAAGCTATCGTCTGCTATCAGAAAGCCCTGCAGATAAATCCCAATTATGTCGAGGGCCACAACAACCTGGGAAATATACTGAACAAACAGGGCAAACTGGACCAGGCCATTGCCTGTTACCAAAAAGCCATCCAGCTCAATCCCAACTACACTAACGCATATAATAACCTTGGAGCCGCCCTGCATAAACAGGATAAATTGGACCAGGCCATCGCTTGTTATCAAAAGGCCCTGCAGATCGATCCCAACAATTCTAACTCGCATAACAATATGGGAGTATCGTTGTATGAACAGAGCAAACTGGATCAGGCCATTACATGCTATCAAAAGGCCCTGCAGTTCAATCCTGACAATGCCGATGCGCATAATAATCTGGGAATTCTGCTTAATGAGCAGAACAAACCGGACCAGGCCATCGCTTGCTATCAGAAGGTTCTGCAACTAAAGCCGGATTACGCCGACGCATACAATAATATGGGGTCTTCGCTAAGCGGTCAAGGCGAGTCTGACCAGGCAGTCGCCTGTTTTCAGAAGGCACTGCAGCTTAATCCCAACTGCGCCGGGGCACATAAAAATTTAGCGAACTGTAAAAAGTTTCACGAAGGCGACAAATCTTTCGAGATACTCGAGTCTTTAAAGGGAAAATACCCTTATTCGCTCAAGGAGAAGATGTCCATTCATTTTGCCCTGGGTAAGATGTATGCGGACATTGCTGATTATGAGAAATCATTTGAGAACTACCGCTCGGCCAACGAACTGCGCAAACAGCGTTACGGCCAGAACTTCGACCTTGACGATTGCGAAAGACATTTTCGGGAATGTATGGAGATATTCGATGAGGTTTTTTTTGCTTCCCGCAGGCATTTCGGCATCGATTCGGAGGTGCCGGTTTTTATTGTGGGTATGCCACGATCGGGTACTACGCTCGTGGAACAGATTCTGGCCAGTCACCGGCAAGTCTTCGGAGCGGGAGAGCTTAAGGAGGTGAGCCTGTTTTTCAGTAACTTTGCTGGGCAAAACCCGGGAAAAACATTCCGGCAGGTGATAGAATTACTCGACGATAGTGTCTGTGCAACTCTGGCTGGAGAGTATCTGGATCATATTTGCTCATTGTCCGAAGATGCCGTTCGCATTACCGACAAGATGCCCCACAACTTCAAAAATTTATGGTTTATCACTCTTCTGTTTCCTAAAGCAAGAGTCATTCATTGCCGGCGTGATCGGCTTGATACTTGTCTGTCGTGTTATTTTCAGGATTTCCGGGAGGTCCGGGGGTTCAAAAATGATTTGAGAGTTTTAGGGCTGTACTATCGCCTGTATGAGCAATTAATGGACCACTGGCAAAGGGTGTTGCCGATACCGATACTCGATGTGCAGTATGAAGAATTGGTTGGGGATCAGGAACAGGTCAGCCGAAAGATGGTGGAATTCTGTGGATTGGAATGGGATGACAACTGCCTGGAATTCCACAAAAACAAGCGTTTCGTAAGAACCAGCAGTACCATGCAGGTCAGGCAAAAAATATACAATACCTCCATAGGCAAATGGAAAAACTATGCGGGCTTTCTGGGGCCTCTCATGGAAGCGCTCGAATGCGAGAACAGGAGCATCTGTCAATGAGCAAGCCGAAGAAAAGAAAAAAGCTAAAACGATTGTCGAACAGAAAAAAAACGATCAATGTCCCCAGTTTTTTTGATGGCGACAAGGAATTGCAGGAGGCGCTGCAGTACCATCAATCGGGCCGATGCCAACAGGCTGAGGACGCGTATAAAAAAATACTGGAAGTAAACCCTGAGCATTCGAAGGCACTATATTTGCTTGGAATTCTCGCTTATCAGTCCAAAAAGTATGATCCAGCCGCTTGCCTGATCGGCAAGGCTATTCAAATCGATCCCCGGCAGCCCGTTTATTACAGCGATATGGGAGTTGTACTCAAAGAACAGGGCGACTTGGATCAGGCCATTGTTTATTTTCAAAAGGCTCTGCAGATCGATCCCGGCTACGCCAAGGCGTACAATAATATGGGGAATGCCCTCGATGCGCAGGGTAAGCCGGACGAGGCTGCCGAGTGTTATCGCCAGGCCCTGCAAATCGATCCATGCCTTCTTGAAGCGATCAACAACCTGGCAGCTATATTGAATGTGCAGAACCAGCCGGTTGAGGCTATCAGCTATTGTAAAGAGGCCTTGCGGATAAAACCCGATTGCGTTGAGGCATACAACAATATGGCAAATGCCTTGAATACACAGGGTAAATCGGACGAGGCCGTCGAGTGTTATCGCAAAGCCCTGCGTATCGAACCTGACAACGCCGATTCATGCAATAACCTCGGGGCTTTGCTGTGTGAACAAGACCAGGTGGACGAAGCCATCGCCTATTACCGAAAAGCCCTGCAGAGCAATCCCCGGCACGCTCAGGCACACTACAATCTGGCTAACGCATTAAGTAGCCAGGAGAAATTGGAGGAAGCTATTGCCTGTTATCACAAAACACTGCAGATTAACCCCAATCACACTGAGGCGTATAATAACATGGGCGTCTCGCTGCAGGGACTGGGCCGGTCGCAAGAAGCTATTACCTGTTTTGAGAAAACTGTCCAGCTCGATCCGGGGTATGCCGATGCCTATAGTAATCTGGGCGAATCGCTGAAAAAGACAGGTCATTCGAACGAGGCCATCGGCTATTTTCAGAAAAGCCTCCAACTCGATCCGGAAAACGTTGAAACTTACAAAAGATTGTCAGAATGTAAAAAATTTCAACCGGCAGATGAGGCTTTTGCCGTACTTGAATCTTTAAAGGGAAAAAAGCAGCACGCGACCAATGAAAATATGATAATTCATTTCGTGCTGGGTAAGATGTATGAGGATATTGCCGATTACGAAAAATCCTTCCACAACTACCATATCGGTAACGAACTGCGCAAACAGTGCAAGGAACATGGCTCCGACATCGACAACTATGAAGAAAATGTCTGGGATTTTGTGGAAGTATTCGATGAGGATTTCTTTGCCTCCCGCCGTCATTTCGGCATCGATTCCGAGGTGCCGATTTTTATCGTCGGTATGCCTCGCTCGGGAACCACCCTGGTCGAACAAATTCTTTCCAGCCACAACCAGGTCTTTGGGGCCGGAGAACTCAAAGACATCAGTACGCTCCTTTGCGATCTAATGAAACAAAATGAGGAAAAACCCTTTCACCAATTCGCAAAGACTCTCAGCCGGGACACCTCCATAAACCTTGCCCGGCAGTATCTCAATAACATCCGTTCATTATCCGAAGATGCCTGCCGAATCACCGACAAGATGCCCCAGAATTTTTCCCGTCTGTGGCTGATCACTCTTTTGTTTCCACATGCGAAGGTTATCCATACCCGCCGTAACCCGTTGGACACCTGCCTTTCGTGCTATTTCCACGATTTTACAGAAGGGCATGGCTATAAAAATGATTTACGCACTATGGGCCACTACTATCGGCTGTATGAACAGCTTATGGATCATTGGCACAAAGTGCTGCCGATATCGATACTCGATGTACAGTACGAGGAACTGGTCAGGGACCAGGAAGCAAACAGCCGAAAGATTGTGGAGTTTTGCGGGCTGGAATGGGACGACAACTGTCTTGAATTCCACAAAAATAAACGTTTGGTAAGAACCGCGAGTACTGTGCAGGTCAGAAAAAAAATGTATAGCACCTCCATGGGCAGATGGGAAAATTACACGAAATTCCTCGGACCTCTCAGGGAAGCTCTCGAAGGTAAAAAACAAGAACCACTCTTAACGAGCGACAGGACAAGCATAACAAAAAGACAAGAGCCGTTATCGAACTGCGAAAACAAAGAAACAAGCAGCGATCCTCCACCTGTTGACATTGACAGCGAACTACAAAAGGCTGTTCAATATCATCAGTCGGGTCAAATCCAACAGGCTCAGGATATTTATAATGAGATACTGAAGGTAAATCCCCGGAACCCGGACGCCCTGCATCTGCTTGGCATTATCGCTTATCAGCAAAAGAAATACGACAACGGGGCCGATCTGATCAATAAAGCCATTCAGATCAATCCCGGCCAATCGATCTACCATAGCAACCTGGGAAACGTGCTGCTCGATCAGGGCAAACCCGATGAAGCCGCCGCGTGTTATCAAAAGGCTCTCCAGATCAATCCCGACTATGCGGAAGCGTACAATAACCTGGCCAACGCCCTGAATATCCTGGGACGTCCGGATGAAGCCATAAACTGCTGCAAAAAGGCCCTGCAGTTGAGAAGCGATTACGCCCAGGCCCACAACAATTTAGCCAATTCCCTCGAAATGCAGGACAAACTGGATGAGGCCGCCGGTCACTATCGCAAAGCCATTCAGCTTAAAGACAATTACACCGAGGCATACAATAACCTCGGAGCCCTGCTGTATAAACAGGACAAACTGGATCAGGCCATCGCTTATTATCAAAAAGCTATCCAGCTCGACCCCAACAATCCCAAAATATACAATAACTTCGGAGCCGCGCTGTACAAACAGGGCCGGTCGGAACACGCCAAATTAGACCATGCCATTGCCTGCTACCAGAAAGCCCTGCAACTCGATCCCGATAACGCTGAAGTATATAACAACATGGGAGTTGCGTTGAACGAACAAGGCCGGTCGGATCAGGCCATCGCCTGTTACCAAAGAGCACTGGAGCTTAATCCCCTCAATAATGATGCATATAACAGCATGGGAATTTCGCTCAAACAATGTGGCGACTCGGACCAGGCTCTTATCTGTTTCCAAAAGGCGCTGCAGATCAAACCCGACTTCGCTGAAGCGTACAAAAATATGGTGGACTGTAAGAAATTCGCCAGGGGCGACGAAGCATTTGAAACGCTGGAATCGCTGAAAAAACAACCCCATTACTCCGATATGGAAAAAATGTTCATGCACTTCACCCTGGCGAAAATGTATGCGGATATCGCCGACTACGACCAGGCCTTCCATAATTATCAGGCCGGCAACGAACTACGCAAACACTGCAAAGGACAAGACGACAATATCGATAATTGTAAAAAACATTTTTACCAGTGTATGGAAATATTCGATAAGAATTTCTTTGCCGACCGTAGCCATTTTGGCATAGACTCGAACCTGCCGATTTTTATTGTGGGTATGCCCCGGTCCGGGACCACGCTTATTGAACAGATACTTTCCAGTCATCACCAGGTTTTCGGAGCTGGAGAGCTTAAAGACATAAGTCTGCTTTTCGACAGCTTTGTAAAACAAAACCACCGGAAGCCATTGGCCCAAATGGTAGAGTTGCTCGACGAAAACACATCCGCGGCACTCGCCCAACAGTATCTCGACCGTATTCGATCGTTATCCGAGAGCGCTGTTCATATTACCGATAAAATGCCCAACAACTTTGAAAGACTGTGGTTTATCACCCTTCTGTTCCCCCATGCCAAAATTATCCATGCCAGGCGAGACCCTCTTGACACCTGTTTGTCCTGCTATTTTCACGATTTTACCGACAAACACTACTACAAAAACGATTTGCAGACCTTGGGTCAATACTATCGACTGTACGAACAACTCATGAATCACTGGCACAAAGTATTACCCATCCCGATACTTGATGTGCATTACGAGGAACTGATCGAAAACCAGGAACACGTCAGCCGGGAGATCGTACAATTTTGTGGTCTGGACTGGGACGTCAACTGCCTCGAATTTCACCGCAACGAACGTTCGGTAAGAACAGCCAGCGCCGTACAGGTTAAACAAAAAATATATAAAACCTCGGCAGGCAAATGGAAAAACTACGAAAAACACCTTGGCCCGCTTGTCAAGGCTCTCGAAGATCACAAACAGCAACGTCCCCTGACGAAAAACAAAGCCCGTAAAACTGTAAAACGAATACCGCCTCCGGCCGGGGAAAAACCAGCCGAGGGCTCCTGTTCTTTTGAGATCGACAGCGAACTGAAAAAGGCCCTTCAGTATCAGCAGGCGGGCCAATTCGAACAGGCCGAAGATATCTACCGAAAAATACTGAAGGTCAACCCCAATCACCCTGAAGCACTGCATCTGCTGGGAATCATCGCCTATCAGTTCAAAAAATGTGATATTGCGGCCCCACTGATCAGCAAGGCTATTCGGATTGACCCCAACCAATCAGCTTATTATAGTAACATGGGACTTGTGTTGAAAGAACAGGGTAAGTTGGATGAGGCCGTTGCCTGTCTCCAAAAAGCCATCCAACTCGATCCCGACCATGCCAAAGCGTATAACAACATGGGAAATGTCTTGTATGAGCAACGCCGACCGGACAAAGCTGTTACTTGTTATCGCAAAGCCCTCCAACTCGATCCGAAAAACGCCGATGCCCTCAACAACCTTGGCGACGCCCTGGAAAAAGTAGGCAATTCGGACGAAGCCGTTACTTATTTTCACAAGGCCCTGCAGCTCTATCCGGAAAATATTGATGCATACAAAAGATTATCAAGCTGCAAAAAATCTCACC
Organism: uncultured Pirellulales bacterium; assembly: GCA_964537505.1. Taxonomy (GTDB): domain Bacteria; phylum Planctomycetota; class Phycisphaerae; order Sedimentisphaerales; family SM23-30; genus DAINBT01. Next base: position 17,107 of record CAZICK010000009.1, on the reverse strand, counting down.
CGAAAGATAAAACTTTTGAAATCCTTGAATCGTTGAAGGAAAAAAAGAAAAATTCAATCAACGACTATATGACCATCCATTTCGTGTTGGGTAAAATGTACGACGATATCGGTGATTACGAAAAATCCTTCCACAATTACCAGATCGGCAACCAATTGCGCCAGCGATGTAAGGGGCAGGATTTCAACATCAGTAATTACGAAAAGGTAATCCTGAGATGCCTAAAAATCTTCGACAAGAACTTTTTTGCCGAACGCAGTCATTGCGGCGTTGATTCCGAGGAGCCGATTTTCATTGTCGGTATGCCCCGATCGGGCACCACGCTCGTGGAACAGATTTTGGCCAGTCATCCCCAGGTTTTCGGGGCGGGAGAGCTCCAGAACATCAGTATGCTGCTTAATGCCTTTGCCAGGCAAAACTCCGAAAAAACATTCGCCCAGATGGCGGCCTCACTCGATGAAAACATTTCCGTAAAGCTGGCCGGGCAGTACCTGCATTACGTTCGATCATTATCCGAAAATGCCACCCATATTACCGACAAAATGCCCCACAATTTTGAAAAGCTGTGGTTTATTAACCTTTTGTTTCCCAAGGCAAAAATCATCCATGTCTGTCGTAACCCTCTCGACACCTGCCTGTCATGTTACTTCCAGGATTTTGTCGATCCCCACGGATACAAAAATGACCTGCGAACCCTGGGACGGCACTACCGGTTGTACGAACGGCTTATGGACCACTGGCGGAAAGTATTACCAATACCAATACTCGATGTGCAGTACGAGGTGTTGGTTGAAGATCAGGAACAGGTCAGCCGTAATATTATAGAATTTTGCGGTCTGGAATGGGACAGTAACTGCCTCGAATTTCACAAGAACGAACGTTTCGTAGGGACCGTCAGTACCACACAAGTCAGGCAAAAAATCTATAATACCTCTGTCGGCAAATGGAAAAATTATGAAAAATTCCTGACTCCTCTTATGGAAGCACTCGAGGATGCGTACGAGCCTCAACCTGTATAAGGGCCGCCTTAAACATTTGCACTCATAACGATTGAGTTTTCCTGTCTTATTATGTATTTACCTATTCTGAAAACCCTCTATAATTGACCCTGCCATGATTCATCGTACCTGTTGGATATAACTTATGACAAGAAATAAAGTATTAACATTAATGATCATTGCAGGGACTTCGTTTGGCGGTGTGATTTCTGCCACAGATTGGCCTCAATGGCGTGGACCGTTTTCTAACGGTTCCAGCGACGAAAAGGGCCTGCCGGCAAAATGGACCAAAACAGAGAATATGGCTTGGGTCTGTCCGCTCCCGGGACCGGCGGCAGCTACTCCCATCATTTCTAACGGCAAGGTCTTTATCAGTTCAACCGACGAACAAAACAGCGACCTGCTTGGCTTGTGCATCGATGCCGGGAGCGGTAAGGAGCTTTGGCGAAAGAAATTGGCAGTCGCTTATTGTAAGGTTCCGCGTAACAACATGGCCAGTTCTTCGCCGGCGGCGGATGGTAAGCAGGTATATTTCTTGTTCGGCAGCGGCGATCTGGCGGCTCTGGACTACGAGGGAAAGGTCCTGTGGTCGCGCAATCTGCAAAAGGAATACGGCAATATCTCCATAAAATACGGTTACAGTTCCAGCCCTTTGCTTTACGAAGGCAGGCTTTATCTTCTTATTCAACGCCGTCACACCGCTTACCGCAGTCCCGAGAGTACAACGCTGGATTCGTTTTTGCTGGCGGTCGATACCAGGACCGGCGAAAATATCTGGAAACAACCGCGAAAAACCGATGCCCGGGACGAATCGTTCGATGCCTATAGTTCGCCGATAACTTTTGACAACAACAACCGCAGGGAAATTGTCACAATCGGGGGAGACTGTATCATCGGCCATGATCCGTCAGACGGCAGAGAACTTTGGCGATTTGACTATAACCCGATTAAACACGACAATTGGCGCCAAATTCCTATGCCCGTGCCGGGTGAGGAATTTGTTTATGGCGTCAGGTCCAGAGGCAATGGGATTTTTGCCGTCAAAGCCGGCGGCAAAGGAATCCTTTCCCAGGAACATATTGCCTGGACCTTCGATGGGCCTACACCCGATAGCGGCACACCGCTCTATTACGAGGGACATCTTTATGTCCTGGACGACATGGGCAACGGTTTATCGTGTCTGGAGGCAAAAACAGGACAGTTGAAATGGCACAACAAACTCGGCGGCAACGCTCCCTGGCGTGCATCTCTGACGGCGGCCGACGGTAAGATTTATTGTATGAACGAAACCGGCCTGGTAGTGATTTTGGAGGCCGACCCGAAAAAATTCAAGGTCATCTCCAGTATCGATTTTAATGAGAAACCTTCTCATGCCTCGATTGCCATCGCCGGTGGTCATTTATTTATCCGTACCGGTCGCAACTTGTATTGTGTGGGCAAATAAGACTCATTATTGCGAGAACTGCGGAACCGGGGTATCGGAAGGGATAACATCCAATTCCAGCAGAGTGTGAAAGGCGGAAAGCTGTTCGGCGTCTTTTTTGCTGGGTCCCCAGGCGCTGGCGAAGCGGCGTTTACCGATGACAACGCCGACCTCAAAACACTTACTGTGGTCAGGTCCTTTTTCGTCCAGCACTTCATAAACAGGAGTGCATTCCATCACCCGCTGGGCATGCTGCTGCAATATGCTCTTGTAGTTTTCCTGGGAATGACGGGCGTCGGCTTTTTCAAAAAGAGATTCAAACTGGCACAAAATAAATTCCCGGGCAGCCTCGTTGCCGCCGTCTATAAAAATGGCGCCAATAACAGCTTCCAGAGCACCGGCAGAACAGGAATTGGGTAATTCGCTTTGGAGGCCCATACCTTTGCCAACCTGAAGAAATTTCGACAAGTTTATCTTGTTGGCGATCCGGGCGCAGGTACGACGCGAAACAATCATGCTCTTGATTTTTGTCAGCTCGCCCTCAAGGTAATTGGGAAAACGTATGAACAACTCATGACAAACAACAGAACCCAGTATAGCATCACCCAGAAACTCCATGCGTTCATTACTCTCGACTCGGTCGCTTGTCGTGGAAGCATGCGTGATCGCTTCCCGCAACAAATCAAGGTTGTTAAACTTGTAACCAATAGCCTGCTGACACGAATCCAACATAGATTCCAAAGGAGCCATATTACTCTCACGAGAACCGCGAAGGCCGAGGAGGGAAAGGGCTTTTTTCTGCGCCGCACACCGGCAGACCAAGCCATTTCCGTCATTGGCCAACCATCCATAGTTAACAAAATACCAAACTGTCAGGAGGGCCGGACCCTCTAATTCGACCCGGTCCATTACTTGCCATTATAGCAAAACACACATCCTGTTGTCAAGACATTTGTCCTTAAATAGTAATATCGGCACAGAAAGAGGGGCGGAACAGGTAAAAAACAGAAGAGCTTAACTGACTGTGATTGCTAAAGTTAGGGCAATTACCGTAAGCGATGATCTGGGGTGTGCCCATTTGATATAAATTCCTTTCGATTTCGGTATGGCCCATCACGCACGCGGCAAGTTTATTGTTCTTGAAGTGACCAGCCCAATGCGGTTAGAATTAGCGGGGCATGCCAGTCGAATACGCGGCTCTGTGCTGTGTACGTGAGATTTGATATGTTCCGGTTATGGCTGGGACAGTATATTTGAGAAAGGTTGTTATGCGATCAATAGTGAAAATCATGTTGACGGTTTTGTTGGTTTTGGCAGCGGAAAACCGGCTCTGTGGAGATGGTAATACCAACCCGGTGGAAAAATCGACAGAAACCAATCTGCAGTCCGATGAACTCGACCAGCAGCGATACATTGATGTCGATCAGATCAAAAATGGGATGCGAGGTTATGGCTTGACCGTCTTCCATGGGACAAAGATCGAACGTTTTGATGTGGTAGTGGTATCGGTGGTTCGCAATATGACTCCTAAACAAAACATTATCCTGATACGCTGTGAAGATGATCGCTTTACCCTGGCCAAGGGAGTGCGAGGCATAAGCGGGTCACCGGTGTATTTTGACGGAAAATTGGCCGGTGCGATGTCGCTCGGCTGGACATTCGGAGAGGAACCGCTCTATGGAGTTACGCCCATTCGTCAAATGCTCCGGGTGAAGCGATCGGCCGGTCCCGGCGGAATGCAAAAAAATCCAAAACCCGTTTGTCTTGATCAGAAACTCTATAGCAATTTGATGCGGGATGTTCTGCTGGATTCTCGGCAAATTGAATGGTTGGCGCAGGAAGCGCACCTGGCGGAAACAACCAGTGATTATACAAGGCAGACAGGGACGGGACTGGTAACCCTGTCTCCGGCGATAAGCGTAGGCGGCTTTAATGAGCAGACCCTGCAAAAACTGCGAGAACAGATACCCGGCCTTGTTTTTATGGCCGGTCTGTCAGGGGGTCAGCAAAAAAGTCCGGACCACGAAGTGGTTTTGACGCCGGGCGCAACTCTTACCATACCTTTGATAACGGGAGATATGACCGGTGTGGTGCTGGGTACAGTAACGGAAGTTATCGGCCGGGAGGTGTATGGATTTGGTCACGGGTGGAACGGTGAAGGCGCCGCATCATGGCCGATGGGTACGGGATATATTCACACTATTGTCAACAGCAAAGAGATGTCTTTCAAACTGGGACAGGTGATCGATATCGTTGGGGCCATACAGGCCGATGAGACGACCGCGGTTTACGGCCAAACGGGGCAGACGGTTCCCTTAGTGGATGTGCGTATCGAGGTCGAATGGCACGATGGCACCGTAGAAGATTACGATGTACAGATAGCGCAAGACAGGCTTATGGACCCTATGCTGGCCTCGATGGTGGCAACAAATGCGATGATGCAAAGAGGTGATCTGCCTCGGGAACATACAATTAAATATCAGATTAAAATGGATTTTGATGGCGTGGAGACGATTTCGTATGAGAATGTTTCTTCCCAGAACAGTGTGGGGGATATAGTTGCGGATATGTTGTCGTCGCTATCGTTGCTTTTGGACAATCCCTGGCAGGAGGTAAAACTAGCCCGATTGGAAATGCAGGCGACAATCATCGACAAGTTCAACGTATGTCGGGTCAAATCGGCTCAATTGTCGAAACGGCTTTTTCAGCCGACGGATACTGTCGAAGCTACAGTGATGTTGGAACCGCTGTATGGAAAACCGATCAAAGTGGCCATCAGTATGCCCTTGCCGGAGGATATACCGGAAGGAACCTACGGACTCAACATAGGTTCTCATCAGGATTACCGCCAGGAACTACAAAAAGCACAACCACATCGATACACAGCGTTCGATATTGACGATGTTCAGCGTGTTTTGCAGAAAAGGCTCTCGATCAGGCGGGACGGGCTTTATATGAGCATAGCCATACCTGAAGCAGGCGTGGCGATAGAGGGTCGTGAGCTTCCCCGCCTGCCTGGCAGTAAGGCAATGATGTTGACCGACGATTTGCGCAAAACAATCGTGACTAAATTTAAGTCGCTGGTGACGGCCGAGATTAAAACCGATTATGTTGTGATGGGAAGCGAAAGTTTCGAGATCGAAGTCAGGAAAGAATAAGGGAGCCTCTAAAAATTGCTTTTGTCAATGGCTGCTGACGGTCGTTAGTTTATCGTGGGGGCGGAGCAGTTGGTAATTGTTGGCCGAGACCATCGCTTCAAGTTTGCGACAAAACTCCGTGTCCGGCAGGACGTTCTGATCAACCTGCATTATGATACGCAAGTTTTGTTTAGAGGTCACTTCCACATAAACAGGACAGCGGCCAGGATGAGAACGGCAAAGTGACTTGAACTGTTCCAACTCGCCCTGAGTCAGATTATCACTCGACAACTGCACATAAACGGCATGGGTCAGTTCCTCCTGGGCTCGGGTCATGTCATAAACTTCGTTAACGCGTATGGAAGGGTCTTCCCGACGAAAGTCCGCCGATCCTCGCAAAAACACCATGCGATCCGGCTGCACCAGGTTTTCGTACTGTGCTAAACTGTCTGGGAATATTACGCCCTCCACCGAGCCGTTCAGGTCTTCCAGCGTAAACATTGCCATTCGGGCGCCGCTGCCTTTGCCGTTTTTCGTCACGCAGTATCGTACCCTTGTGAGGATACCGCCAATAATCACTTCGCTGTTGGCCGGCATCTGACGTAACGTATGCGAATGAGCTGTACTGTAATAATGTATTTTCTCGGCAAACTCGGACAGCGGATGATCTGTTACATACAGTCCTAAAACTTCCTTCTCGTACTGCAGCAGCAGCGGTTGCGGCCAGGGTTGCACTTCCGGCAGCTTCACAGCTTCCCGTTTTACGTCTTCATCGCTGTCGAATGCGTCGAAAAAGCTCAACTGTCCCTGACGTCTATCCTGTTGGGCTTTGTTGCCTATCGAAATGGCATCTTCCAGCACCGCCCACATTTGAGCCCGGCTGCCGCCAAGGGAATCCATTGCGCCTGCTTTGATCATCGCTTCCATCGCTCCCTTGTTCACCGTACGATTATCGACACGTTCGCACAAATCAAATATAGTCTCGAATCGACCGTGTTCCCGGCGGGCGCGGATGATTTCCTCCACCGCTCGGCCGCCGACACCTTTGACCGCCTCAAGACCGAACCTTATACTTTCGCCTCGAGGTGTAGCAATCTCACAATGGTCCTGCTCGGCGGTTACTTTTTGGTCGGGTGATTTGTCGTCCTTATCATAAATGACGGTAAAATCTGAAAAACTCTCGTTAATATCCGGCGGCAGCACTTTAATCTGCATCTGACGGCACTCGTCGATATATTCGGCTACCTTGTCTTTTGACGCCATTTCGTAGGTCAGCACAGCGGCCATGAATTCCGTAGGATAATACGTCTTGAAGTAAGCGGTCTGAAACGCCAATATCGCGTACTGGGTGGAATGACTCTTGTTAAAACCATAACCGGCAAATTTCTGGATCAACTCGAAAAGCTCCTGGGCCTTGTCATGGGTGATTCCATTTTCGACGCATCCGTTAATAAAAGACTCGCTTTCCGATTTGATGATATTATGTTTTTTCTTGCTGATTGCCTTGATCAGTCGATATGCACGTCCCAGGGGCAGGCCGCCCAGGCCGTTGAGTATCTGCATGACCTGTTCCTGATAGACCATGATTCCGTATGTTTCCCTGAGCACCTTTTTCATTATCGGGTGGGGCACGGACCAGTTTTGGCCGTGTTTTCGACTGTTATAATCGGGGATCAATTTCATCGGACCGGGCCGGTAAAGGGCGTTAGCGGCAATCAAATCCTCGATGCAGTCCGGGCACATATTTTGCAACAGGTCGCGCATGCCGGACGATTCGAACTGAAATATACCTTTCGTACGGCCCTGGGCAAACAATTGCAGAACTTTCTTGTCGGTCAGATCAATTTTATCGGGATCAATATCAGCACCCTTACCCAGCTTGACCAGTTGCCGAGCACGTTCGATGGTGCTCAGCGTACGCAGACCCAGGAAATCCATTTTCAGCAGTCCGACTTTCTCAACGGTCGGTCCGTCGAACTGGGTGATGGTGTCGTTCGAATCTACTGCCTTGTATAAGGGTAAATAGTTGTCCAGCGGCTCATCGGCGATCACTACACCGGCGGCATGCACCGAGGCATGACGGGCCAGTCCTTCCAGACGTTTACCAATCTCGATCACTTCACGGATTTTATCGTCACGCTCGATCCATTCTTTTAGTTTCGGCTCCTGCTCCATCGCCTGTTCCAGGGTGATACCCAGGCTTTCGGGTATGAGCTTGGCCAGTTTATCCGCTTCGGACAGTGGCACGTTGAGCACACGAGCGACGTCGCGGATGACCGCACGTGCTTTCATGGTGCCGAAAGTGATGATCTGGGCTACGTAACCATATTTTTGCCGAACGTAATCTATCACCTTGCCCCGGCCGTCCTGACAAATATCAATATCAATATCGGGCATTTCATTGCGCTCGGGATCCATAAATCTCTCGAACAGCAACCCGTACTGGAGCGGATCGACGTTGGAGATTCCCAGAACGTAGCCCACCAGCGTACCGACGCCGCTGCCTCGCGGGTTTACCGGTATGCCTTGCTGACGGGCATAACGCACAAAATCCCAGACAATCAAAAAATAACTCGAAAAGTTCTTGCTCTCGATTACTTCCAGTTCGCGATACAGCCGCTCCTTAACCTCTTTTTTCATCCTGCCATATCGCTTCTTAATGCCTTCCAGGCAAAGCTCTTCGATGTACTGGTTCGCGTTCTTTTCGCCGGGAGGCTTGAACACCGGCGCATGTTGAGTATCGAAATCAAGCTCAACGTTACACTGCCGGGCGATAAGTTGAGTGTTATCGCACGCCTGGGGCCATCGACTGAACATGGTACGCATTTCCACATTGCTCTTAAGGTACAGCTCCGGCGGATACTCCATTCGATTGGTGTCGTATAGCGTTTTGCCGGTACTGATGCAGGTGAGCACCTCGTGAGCACGGTAATCATCGGCCTTCAGAAAGTGAACATCATTTGTCGCCACCAGCGGCGCGCCCACCTCATTGGCCAGATCTGCCAGCATCGGCGTAACGGCATTTTGATCGGGGCAGTGCCATTGAATTTCGATAAAAAACCGATCCGGGCCAAAAAGTTTCAGGTAATACTCAGCAAATTCGCGGGCGACTTTGGTATCGCCTCGCGACAGGGCCGTGGGAATCTCGCCGCCCATACAAGCAGATGTGCAGATCAAACCTTCGTTATATTGTTCCAGCACCTCCCGATCAATTCGCGGCCGGTAATAAAAACCTTCCTGATAACCGATACTGGCCAGTTTCAGCAGATTCCGATAGCCTTGATTGTTCTGTGCCAGCAAAAGCAGATGATAGCTGGCATCGGATATCCCCTTGGCATCGCGTTCGCTACGCGATCCGGGGGCTATGTATGCTTCGATACCAAGTATCGGCTTGATACCCGCGGCCAGGGCCGTACGGTAAAACGCCACTGCCCCAAACATATTACCGTGATCGGTAATGGCCAACGCCTCCATCCCCAGTTCTTTACAATAACGCACAAGTTTCTTGATGCCGGCGGCGCCGTCCAGCAGGCTGTATTCACTGTGTACGTGAAGATGAGTAAAACCGGACTCTTCCATAGTTAACTTTCGCAGTCTTTTTAACCCATATCTGTATTTTGATTAACGATTGAGTTTGTTCGTTCAGTGAATGTCATCACATAACATGCCATCGACTCAGAGTATCAGGTCCGGATTATTTGGCCCAAAATGTTTAAGCATCACAATTGGATCTGTTTTTGAAGGGTTGACGATATGGACGCCTTCCATGGCGGCCTGTTCACTAACAAAAAATTCATCACTTGTCAGTTGGCCATAACGTATGATAACGGGAGTATCAACATCCCATATCCCCATCTTGCCATGTCCCTGCATCATGATCATACCGTATGCGGCGCTGTCCTTAATGGTTACAGATCGTCCCGGAAGAACGGTCAGTTCTTTGGCACTAAGGGCCTCGGCTTTGTAACAAATCCAATTATCGATATATCCTTCGGCTTCCATTTCATCCACTGGCAGAACCGGTTTTTTACGCATGAAGCGATTCGTAACAAAATCAGGATCGACGTTCAAATCCCAGTCAATTACATCCAGCAAGTAGTCCACATCGCCTATTCTGTCTTCGGGTGTATCCTTCCAAAACAATTCTTTCGGAACAATCTGATCGCCGGCGAGCGATTGATACATCGAATAGACGTCGGAGTCTCTTTGCGGCTCGTATGTACAAAGGCTGCCCGGTGCGTGCAGAAGACCCGGCGGTACGTCCCAGCCCGTGCCCACTTCCAGGCGATAGGCGGGACAGAGGTTCGTGATCTTGTTGTCGCCCTTGTCAAAATCCTTCAGGCAGCGGAGCACCTGATCTTTGGTGGTTCCAGGATTCAAACCAAAAAAGGTGTGAGGAAAATCCCCGCCGTAGTTATTTACTTGGGGGGGAAAATAATAGGCCTCTGGTTTTCCAATCTTCCCGGTTAACTCGGCATGTTCGTTGCGATGATGGATATGAAGCGGCAGAGCGCCTTTATTGTCAAAAAACTTCGAATAAATCGGCCAACGGCCATGCTCCCGCCAGAGACGTTCGCCAATCAATGAATCTTGCAACTCATTAACTACGTCTCGCAATAAAATCTCCTGAGTCTCTGATCCATCCTCGAACACAACAAAGCTGAGTCCTTCGTTTGGACCGGTTAACGGACCATTATCAGCAGGGGTGGTCGAAGAAAACCATCGCTCGTTAATGCCGCCCCGTTCACCGCCCAGGGCATAGCAATCTTCATGGTGCATTTTAATCCTGCGCCCCGGAACGCAAAATGAACGCGACACCCAGTTGGGGGCGAGTCTCAAGATTCCTCTTCCCTGCTCCATAGCTCTTTCAGCCAGTGATTTTGTGGCCATGACATTGTTTCCTTGTAATTTAGAGATTATTCGAGAGTTTCCCATTGGCCGTTCTTTGCCGATGACAGTACCGCGTCGCAGACGTATTGAGTTTCGAGTGCATCTTTGAAGTCCGGGCATAACTTTTTGTCGGACTCCAAACCTTTCAAAAAATCAGCCAGCGCATTGATAAAAGTATGCTCATAACCGATGACGCACCCAGGCACCCACCAGCGGTCCATATATGGGTGTTCGAAGTCCGTGACAAGAATCGATCGCCACCCATGCAAACCCTCCTCATCATTATGGTCGAAATACCCCAGGCGATGAGCATCTTCCAGATCAAAACAAACCGATGCGTTTTCACCGTTTATCTCGAACGTGTTTTGGTTCTTTCTGCCGCGGGCATACCGCGTCGATTCGAATGTTCCAAGCGACCCGTTTTTAAATCGGGCCAGGAAGGCACAGGCATCGTCAATTTTTACGGGTTTCGTTTTACCTGGCTCGTCCTGCAGTTGGCGTTCTTTAATGAAAGTTTCCGTCATAGCGCATACGGACGAGAGTGGGCCATTGAGCCATATAGCGGTATCGATCGAATGAGCCAGCAGATCGCCGGTTACCCCACTGCCGGCCACGTCGATATCCAGCCTCCAGAGCGCAGCCCCTCCCTGAGGTACTTTAGGACTAATCGTCCAATCCTGTAGATATTTAGCGCGATAATGGAAAATTTTTCCCAAATTGCCTTTCTCAACGATCTGTCTGGCAAGTGCGATAGCGGGTACCCGACGGTAATTAAACCAGACCATATTCGCCACACCCGCCTTTTCGACCGCTTCAGTCATGGCTTCGCCCTCCTGTGCGTTCATCGCCAGGGGCTTCTCACAAAGTATCATTTTCCCAGCCGCCGCCGCCGCCAGGGCGATATCCAGATGGGTATTATTAGGGCTGGAGATGTCAATTGCATCGATATCATCCCGCCCAATGAGTTTACGCCAATCCGTTTCGTAGCTTTTCCATCCCCAATTGTCTGCAAAAGTTTTAAGCTTCTTCCCATTTCGGGCACAAGCCGCCTGGAGTACAGGCTCGTATCCGAGATCAAAAAACTGATTTACCTTGCGGTAGGCATTCGAATGGGCTCGGCCCATAAAACCGCATCCAATCAAACCGATCCTTAATTTATTCACCTTACATCTCCTAAACAAACTTTAGCCGGATTCAATTTATTAGACTCAGCCGTACTTTTCATTAAGGATGTCCACGGCCTTTTTGCATTTTTCCGTAACGGGCCAGGCATCGGGCCAGAAACACAGATCGATCGTCCACCAATTATGTCCCATATCATTTTTTGCCAATTCGGGCAGCAACTCGTCGAAATCGATTTTTCCCTCACCCATGGGGGCATGGGTTGACGTTTCCTGATCGTGCAGGGTTCCATCAGAGTCGATCAGGTGTATATGGTTGATCTTGCCGCGTAACTTTTGTGCCAGTTCCAGCACGCCGCCTGAAAGAATTTCCTTCTTTCCCCACTGGCGGGAACCCTCTACCGCCACCATATATCCATGACAGGTATCGAACATTATCCCAAAATTATCATTGTCAATTGCCTCGACAATGCGAATTATATCTGACGGTTTGTTGAAAGCAAAGCCCGGCTCGAATTCCCATGCCACACGGACACCTTTATCGGCAGCCTCAGATGTGCAAACCTTCCAGGTATTGACAACCCGCATAAGGGCGGTACTCGGGTTCACTTTCTCAAAGATGGTGGGCGGCTGTACTGTGTCAACACGAATCGCCGGTATGCCTAAATCCACGCAAAACTGCAGGTTCTTACGAAACGTCTCCAAATAAGCTGTATTATCTTCCGCGTCAATCAGGTGTTCACCCCATAGATTTGCAGCCAGGCCCGACCATTCGAGACCTAATTGGGCAATTTGCTTTTTGCACCTGTCACGTTGCTTTTTGTTAGTTAAATCGTCCGGATTCGGATGCGGTGGAAAACCGCCCAACTCAACGCCATCGAACCCCAACGACTTAACATTGCTGATTACCTCTTCCCATGGTATCGGATGATCTCGGTATGGCCCTATGGTGTACGCCCAGGTACCTATTGAAATCTTCTTCATAATGTTTCTCCTACATTAAAACCGTTCTTTAATTTCGTGATCTTACCATTCTAGCGAGCGACCAACGGGAACACTTTGCCATGACGTCAAAAAACACAATCTATCCTGCCTTGAGCCGAATATCAATCATTTTTTGGCCTTATTAAAGTGTATAGAAATTTGCGTTTAACTTACGTTTTCTCAATAAGTTAGCATAATACCATTGGTTTAACACAAGGAAGGCCAGCGGAAACTGGTAAATTTTAAGTGCGAAATCGCACTTTACTGACTTTTTTTGTAAGAACCCATTTTTTGGATGACTTTCCGTTCATCTATGGTACAGTAGCGGTAATTGATAAACTGGTTTGACGTTAAGGAAAGGCACAATCTAAATTGACAAATCTGGAAGGAGTAAAAAAATGTTAAAATTTTTCACCCACTCTGTAATCTTATCGATTTTGGTGTTTTTTGGCGGTTGCGGAAGAGATATTCAAAATCACCAGGCAGAATATCAGAAAATTTTCAATGGTAAAGACCTCGTCGGCTGGAAATCCAGTGGTGGAGCTAAATGGACTGTCCAACAGGACGGTATTGTCGGCACACAGGGAGATAACAACGCACCCGGTGATCTTTTTACTCAAGCCATTTATAAAGATTTTTCTCTCAAAGTAACGTATCGGGTGGAGTGGCCCTGCAATAGCGGAATCTGGTTTCGCTATCAGTCAGACAACAAAGCCTACCAGGCCGATATCTTAGAGTTTGCCAATCCACAATGTTATTCAGGCACTCTCTACTGCCCGGGAAAAATGTTCCTGGCCATGAATACGGACAAAACTATTGTAAATCAAAATGGTTGGAATAATATGGTCATTCGCGCCGAGGGCGATCACCTTCAGATTTGGCTCAACGATCACCAGGTCGCTGATGTACACGATAACACCACGGATGCAGGCCGTATCGGGTTTCAGGTCCACCCGGGACAGGAGTTCGGCCCCATGAAAATTGTCGTTCGTGAAATACTCATCAAAACCCTTTGAAACCGCGACTATTGACCTTTAGATAGTAACTAACCGAGCGTAATTGGATAAGTTTCAGCTAAATCAAATGGAGATTGACATGCCAAACAAAAACTTGACATCTACTCGCCGTGCGTTTTTGAAACGCACAGCGGTTTTAGCCGCGGCACCGTATATCGTTCCCGCATCGGTGTTTGGACGCGGAGGAAGGGTCGCTCCCAGCGAACGCATTATTCTGGGCGGCCTCGGCCTCGGCAGCCGGGGCACGCACGACATGCAATGGATGCTGCCGGAGTCGGATGTGCAATTTGTCGCTGTCTGCGATGCCCAGAAGGAACGTGCCGAGGCCGTCAAGCAAATCGTGGACACCCGCTACGGCAACCAGGATTGCGCAACATACCGTGACATGCGGGAATTCCTCGCCGAACGTACTGATATTGACGCCCTGTTAATCGCCACCGGAGACCGCTGGCATGCGCTCGCTTCCATTATGGCGATGCGCTCGGGCAAGGACGTCTATTCCGAAAAACCGTCATCCATGACCATCGCCGAGGGACAGGCTGTGGTCCAGACCGCCAAACGATACCGGCGCATTTATCAAACCGGCACCCAACGGCTCAGCGAGGGAAATTTCACATTTGCCAATGAGTTGCTCCGCACCGGTCGCCTCGGTAAAGTGAGCACTGTGCGTGCCCACATTGCCCCGTGGGATGCGGCGGAAATGAGCCACGAATGGCTGCCCGAAGAGTCCCAGCCTCCAAGGGATGAGGTGTACTGGGACGAGTGGCTGGGCCCGTGTCCCTGGCGGCCTTACAATTCCGCCTACACACGCGGTAGCTGGCGGGGCTACTACGATTTCCACACCAGTTGTATCGGAGAATGGGGCGCCCACACGTTTGCCCAGTGCCAGGTCGCGATTGACGCCGCTAATACCTCGGCAATCGAATACGAATACGTAAACAATCCCACCGGGGACGGTATGGTCACACGTTTTGCCAACGGTATAGAAATGATTCTGGAACGTGACATGGCAGAAAAAATCTGGCACGGTTCATGTGGTGTCCGCTATGAAGGCGCCGAAGGTTGGGTATCGACAGCCGACGGATATTCGAAACCGGAGGTTTCATCACCCGCACTGATGGACGACTTCAAGAAGCTGGTCGATAATTACGTGGCTCGCACACAACGTCCGATGAACCACGTTCGCAATTTCTTAGACTGTGTCAAAACACGCCACTCCACCGTGGCCAACTCGCAAGTGATGCACCGGTCCATGTCCACAGTGCACGCGGCCAATATATGTATGTGGCTCAAACGCAACTTACGCTACGATCCTGTCAAAGAAGAATTCATCGATGACCCTCAAGCCAATCGGCTGCGCTCGCGGGCGATGCGCGAGCCGTGGATTATCTAAAAACCGATTTCAATCGTAAAGGAATCTAAACTATGTCAAAGTCAAGAATAAGCTTTATACTGACCGTTACGCTGCTGTTCACCATCGCTATTCAATCGTTTGGGCAAACCGTCCCGCCGGCTACAAAGCAGCAAGAGGCTGAACTGATTGCCGTTCTGAAGTCGGACGCATCGCACAAAGAAAAGGCTGATGCCTGTCGTCAACTGGCCGTCATTGGCACTAAAGACGCTGTAGCGACGCTAGCCGCACTGCTCGATGACGAAAAACTCTCGCACATGGCACGCTACGGGCTTGAGACTATTCCAGACCCGGCCGTGGATGTCGCTTTGCGTACTGCAATGGCCAAACTCAAAGGTCAGCCGCTGATCGGTGTAATCGGCAGCCTCGGTGTGCGGCGCGACGCCGAGGCGGTCGAACCATTGGGAAAAATGCTGCAGGACCCCGAAGCACAAGTAGCTCAGGCCGCCGCGAGGGCACTGGGTAAAATCGGAAACCTGTCCGCGGCCAAATCGCTGCAAAACGCCTTGTTGAAAACGCCACCAGCCAATCAGCTCGACCTGTGCGAAGGCTTGTTCCGCTGCGCCGAGGCGATTGCAGACAAAGGACAAAGTAACGAGGCCGTCGCTATTTACGACCAATTGCTCGACACACCGGCTCCGCATCAGGTTCGTGACGGAGCTTTACGCGGCGCAATTCTCCTCCGGGGCAGGGACGGCCTGTCACTGCTGCGAAAATATTTAAGTAGCGATGACTTCATTATGTTCTCCTCAGCCGTCCATACAACACAGGAATTAGCCGATCCCGAAGTGACGCGGCTATTGACCGCACAACTGAACCAACTGACCGCCGACAATCAAATTCTTATCATTCAGGCACTTGGACAGCGCGGCGATACAGCGGCACTTCCGGCAATTATCGAAAAAACTAGGCGTGGAGATGTTGCCCTACGCGTAGAGGCTCTCAAAGCGTTGGGACGACTGGGTAATGCCTCGGTCGTTTCCACGTTATTCGAAGCTGCCGTTGACCCGCAACCAGAAGTGGCTGACACCGCAAAAACCACGCTCGCTGGGCTTACAAATCACAAAAACGTCGAGTCAGCGATTATTGCCATGATCGAAAAAGGTACGTCGAATGCTCGTCTTGTTGCCATCGACATCGTGGCACAGCAGCACACTTCAACAGCCAATCCGTACTTATTAAGGGCCGCCAGCGACCCAGACAAGCAGATTCGCGTTACCGCTATCAATGCTATGGGACAGACGGGTAAAACCGGGGAATTGACCGAACTGGTGGAAATCCTGGTCAATCGCAGGAATGAGGAGGAACTCACTGCCGCGGAAAACTCGATGAAAACTATTTGCAGCAATTCCACAGACAAGCAGGCCTGTACCGAAAAATTCCTTGAGGCCCTGCCTCGGACGAACGCGGACGCTAGGTGTGCCCTGTTACGGCTGCTGCGTGTCTCTGGCGGTGCTGATGCGCTCAATGCTATTCGCGCCGCAACCACGGATGCCAATGCGCAAATACAGGACACGGCAATCCGTACTTTGTGCAAATGGCCGACCGCGGATGCCGCACTCGATTTGCTCGAAATGGCCAAAAACTCAACGAATCCGTCTCACAAGATTACTGCCCTGCGAGGCTATATCAGGATGGTTCGAGATAGTGACTTTTCGACCGAGACCAAACTTGCAATGGCCAGGGAAGCTGACGGCCTGGTTCAGTTCGACGAAGATAAAAAACTTCTTATCGGGATGCTGGGGGAAATACCGGCGGTCGAGGCAATATCGATGGCAATGACGCACCTGGACAACTCACAAACCAGGGACGAGGCAAGCTTTGCAATCGTGGCGATCAGTGAAAAAATTGTTCTGCAAAAGCCCGACGAAGTTGCCGACGCCCTTAAAAAAGTGTTGCAGGTCACGGACAACAAAAACGTGACTGACCGCGCAAAGGCAATATTGGACAAGGTGACCAATTAGCCTGAATATTTCAGTTAACTTTCGCAGTTTTTTTGACCCAAATTCCATCCAACAGGGCCTGTTACGCAAAAATGGATTTTTTAATGCATTGGTGTTGCCGTCAAAAAGCAATATTGACGCCTGCGTCAAAAGTTTGCTCAGGCAGCGATGCTGAGTGTTGAAA
>CAZICK010000008.1:0-64346 GCA_964537505.1 uncultured Pirellulales bacterium | reverse complement strand
AGGATACAGCAGTTCTTAGCCTCGTGTTCTGTACAGATTCTTATGAGGAACCATACTTTTTTCCTTTCGTACATAATCCGCAGCGTGAATGTGCTCCAGCCCCGGCCTGGTAATGCTACTATTTCGTCTTCAAACCCCGACTTCGCAGATATTCTTTCAATTCTGGTATATCGATGATGTGAAAATGGAATACCGACGCAGCCAGCAGAATTGTCGCGCCGGCCTCCACCGCCTCATAGAAATGCTCCATCTTGCCGGCGCCTCCGGATGCCACTATCGAAGCTGAGCACGCACCAGCCATGGCCCTGATAACCGGCAGATCATATCCCGTTTTGGCGCCGTCGCCGGCCTTACTGGTCGGCAGAATCACCTCAACGCCAAAACCGTCAACCTTCCTGGCCCATTCGAGTGCGTCGGCCCCGGTGGCCGTGCGACCGCCGTCAATATAAACTTCATAACCACAAGGCAGTGAATCGTTTACGTCCACATCTATAGCGACGGTAACCTTCTCCGGACCGAACTGGGCCACCATCTCGCGGATCACATTCGGCTTTCGGAAAGCCGCACTGCTGGTCGATATTTTGTCTGCGCCGGCCTCCAGTACCGCCGCCGCCGAGGCGACATCGCAAATACCACCACCGACCGTAAATGGAACCGTCGCGGCCTTGGCCACTCGTTTAACCACATCCAGCATAGTAGGTCGATTCTCGACTGTAGCCGTTATGTCCAGCAGAGCCAGCTCATCAGCCCCAGCCTGACAATACGCCAGGGCACATTCTACCGGGTCGCCGGCATCGCGAATATCGACAAAATGAACACCTTTAACCACTCGCCCATTTTGCATATCCAGACAAGGCATAATACTAACTTGTTTGTCCATTCTTACTTCTCCGTTTGGCACACAACAATCACTCTGGCTGAATCCAGCCAACTAAAAAACCACTCCAGAATTATAGCCTTTCTCAGAGATATCGCAAAAACTTTTATTGCCGGTTATTTGACGCCAAGTAGAATATAACTGTATGTTTAGCAAGGAGTTACGTTGTGTCCAATTCAGCCGTTCTCTAAATAAAGGCGTAATATAGTTGGCGTCAGAAGTTGATATTCACGCCTGAAGCGTTGCTTTGGTATCAGAATCGACGTTTCACAATCTTTTTGTCGCCGGCGTCGATATTGCACCGGTTTTCTCGAATCGCCCCAAGTTTTTTTGAATTATTTATTGAAATCCATCAAGGTTTCTATTATAGGGGTGAAAATTATCTGTGATTATGCGGAACTTTTTGTAAAGAACAGGAGATTTTCATGAGCGTAAAAATAGATTTGGAAAAGTGTAGCGGATGTGGAGCTTGTGTGGACGCCTGTCCAAGCGAAGCGTTAAAGCTCGTGGACGAAAAAGTTGTGGTTGACAGCGATGAATGCGTCGATTGCGGAGTTTGTGTGGACGAGTGCCCCGAAGGGGCCTTGGAAATGGAGTAATCCTGGCAGGGCAGTTCAAGCTCACTCTAACTGGTTGTTTTTGCAGAATTTATCGTTGATGAGTTTTGCGGGGCTTGCGGCGATATCGGTCGATTGGCAAGCGAGGCCGCTACTGAGCGAAAGTCTGTTGTGTGAACTTTCGGAGTTGAGAGGGTGGTTTTTTTTGTGGAGGCGTTTTATCGGACTATCAAGGAATTGAGTTTTTGTATTGCCTCAATGGCGCGAGCCAGCGGCGGCAGATATGGTTTTACGAAGTTGCTTTCGGAAACGGTCAAAGGGCTGCTCCAATTACGATATACGACCAATCCGCCCAGCAGCTCATTGTCCAAAAACAACGGCAGTGCCATAAGCGACAGTCCCGCCAGTTCCTTGCGTTGTTTTGGTGGTATTTTCTGGCAAGCGCCCGCATCCCCGGTCAATATCAGACGCCCCGAGGTAATTAGTTCGCTGATGACGGTTTCCTTCAGCAGCTTTTCAATCTCATTGAGGTCTCGCCGGTTATCGTACCATGGACCTGAGATGTGAGCTTCGATCTTGTCACTGCTGCAAAGATAAACAACAGCACTCGATTCAGGTATCTGCTCTTTGATCTGTCGCAGCGCCTTGTGCAACATATAACACAAATCAAATTCACCGGTCAGATCGCTTTGAAAATTATAAATTCGGCGCAGATCGTGCAGGGTATTGGTCAAATTGGCGTTGGACTGGACCAGATCACGGCAAAGCAGGTCCATTTTGTTTCGCAACTGCCGGCGATTGCGATTAACGTTTCGAAACAGA
The DNA here is from genome assembly GCA_964537505.1 of uncultured Pirellulales bacterium. Classification (GTDB taxonomy): domain Bacteria; phylum Planctomycetota; class Phycisphaerae; order Sedimentisphaerales; family SM23-30; genus DAINBT01. Next base: position 62,090 of record CAZICK010000008.1, on the reverse strand, counting down.
TGCCGCATCCTGCGATAGCGGCTGGTAATGTAATGTCTGCCCCGGCTGCGTTCTATCGCCTGCTGAAAAATACCCGGCAACTGCCGGGCCAGAAACGGTTCGGCAATAATGCCGTCGAAATCCAGCTTTGCCGCCTGTACGGCATCATGTACTGAGTCTTCCACCAGAACCGCAACTACCGCTATGGACGTTTCTTTCCAGAATTGTCCCGTCAGATTCCTGCTGGAAGTTTTTTCCTCGACCTTCCGGTTCAAACGTTGCATATCCGGGCCGGTTACCGCCAGCAGCACCACATCGACATTCTCCGCAGGCAACAGCGACCAGAAAGAGCTGTCGATTATCGCCTCGGGCAGCGAACAGTCCGCAGGCAATTCAGCTTTTCGATAACAAAGATTATTATTCCCTTCTATCTGCCGGCGCAGACGATCCTCCATATCGCCGTTCAGCAACGATAGTATATTTATACGATTAGAATCCTCTATTCTCCTCAACTTCTCTCCCTTCCGAAAAACCAGGTTTTGCCGGAATCCTTTGCTGTCGGTCGAATTACCAGCTTTCACCGGACTGACTTGCGTTAAGCAAGACAGTATTATGCCAACTCAACGGAAAAACGCAGGTTAAATACAAATTTTCTATGCGATTAAATCACGGCCGCTTCATCAGCGACCGGTGTCCGTAGAATCGGCAGTGCTATTCTGGCACGAGATCCTTTGCCCGGTTCACTTTGCAGATGCAAAGTTCCTCGATTGCTTTCAATATTTCTGACACTGCGGCTGAGACCCAGACCTCGTTTGCGTCCAGCCTGTTTACCCGAAAAGAACGGGCTGGTCGCCTTGTGCAATGTATCTTTGTCCATACCGCAGCCGTGATCTTTAATTTCGACAAAAACTTTTTCATCCAGTTCGTCATATCCGGCTGTAATCGTTACCGTACCTTCTTCCCGGTTTTGATAAGATTCGATGGCGTTGGCGAGTACTTCCGACAAAGCCGAACTTGTTTGTTCGAAATCTACAAACACATCGGGAAGATATTCGTCGATGAGAGTATCAATTACCACATTGCCGGCCTGAGCCGCTTCCGCGCACGCACTGGTTGCCTTGGTTATCAGGGCCTCGGCGCTTACCGTTGAAGGTTTCGGCAAGGCTGGTTTTGCAAATTCTAATAATTCTGTAATGATCTTGGAGATTTCCTGGCCGTTGCTCGCAATGGTCTCCAGTATCTTTTTTTTCTCGGAGTCTGTTTCGCCGGAAGCCAGCAACTGCGAGCGTCCCACCACCACCGCCAAAGGATTGTTGATCTCATGAGCGGCCCCACAAGCCATTTCTCCCACAGCGGCTAAGCTGCGTTTATGCGATAATTCCTGTTGTATTTTCTGAAGTTGCATATTATTTTGAGCTAACTGATCACAGAAGATCGATTGTTTTTCCTGTTTCCGGGCCTGGCAAACCATCAGTGCTGCGCTGGCAGCAAAGGACTGCATTTCTTTGATTTGCTGTTTGTAATAACCTTGATCCTTATCGGATTGCCACAGCACCCCTCCGGCCAGTTCATCGCCAAGTCGCAAAGGCATTACCAGCGTGGACCTGGCTTCGAACATAGGATCCACCTGCTCAAAAAACCAGTCGTGAGATTCCTGTGCCGGCGAAATGGCAAAGTTTGTGGGAAACTCCATAGACCCGCCACGGGTGCCAATGGCAGCCGGATCGTCCGTGCGGTCCACCATGAATATGGTCGGATCACTTTTGAGATTTGTCCTGACCGCTCCTTCGATAATCAATTCATCTTCGGTTGTAGCATACACTCCGCAACGATCACAACCGGTGTGTGCCTGCCATATCCTGGCAATCAGGCTGCATACGTCCACCACCGACTGGCCCGGTTGTACCGACGAACCTAACTGTTCCAAAGAATCGAAATAACGGCTGCGCATCTGCAGCGTTTGATTTTGATGTTGTAGTATGGTATTTAGTTTGCCCAGTTGGCAGTTTGCTTCTTTCAGGGCCTCGTGATAAATGTCTTTCGGTTCGATATCGTCCAGGCCCATCAGAGAGGCACGTTCGCTGATTTCATCGGGCAGTTGCCTGGCTATATGTTCGATCACGGAGCCCGGACATCCTAATTCCTGACCTATTGTCTCCGCCGAATCCGGCAAATAATGGTTTCCTGAATAGCCCATTCGATATTGCCTGGCCAAGACGTCGGCCAAATGTACCGTTTGAACTATACTGGCATTTTTGACTGCATCCGGCAGGCCGTGAATCCACTGATGATGGAGCCAGACGGTTTCTATTATGGCCTCGGGCAAACGCCATTTTTCCGCGAGCCGTCGGCCAACCGCACAGTGATCCATGCCGATTATTCTTTTTTCCACCTCGGCGATATTGGTCATCGATGATTCTGTCAGTTGAACTACACGTGCAAAACTTTTCGGAAGGCAGCTATCCAGAGCCACTTTTCCGATGTCGTGCAGCAATCCGCAGACAAAAGCTTCGTCCGGATCAACCTTTGTATCGATGTGCCTGATGAGCATTTTAGCGCCGCAAGCCACCGCCAGACTGTGTTTCCAGAAACTGACCCTGTCAAAGATGGTGCTGTCGTTACTTCCCTCGTTTTTGTTGAGGGTCTCGAACACCTTAATGCTCAGTACAGCATTGCGGACCGCGTCAAAGCCTAATAATACTACAGCTTTGTTGAGTGAAGAGGTGGTTCTCCGATCCACTTCCATGCTTGCCCGGACTGACATTGCGATAATCCTGCTGGCCAACGACGGATCAGATTCGATCAGCCGCACTACCTCCTGAGCCTGCGTGTCGCTTTTGACTGTAATCTCCAGCAATCGGGCCGCCACCGCCGGCAGGGTAGGCAGACTGTCGAGTTGCTGGATTACCAGCTCAATTTTCCTGCCCTTTGACTGGTCTGTTTGCTGGGGTGTATTCATATATCAGGTTACCCGTTTTTCCCGTTTTGTCCAAGCAGTGATTGTTATACTCATTTGGTATAGATGCTGGCGCAGATTAGTTATATCTTAAGAAGTACCGTAATCTTCTCGATCAACTCGTCGATACTGAAAGGTTTTTGGAGAAATGTATCGGCGCCGACCCCCAGAAGGTGATCGATCTCATCCCTATTGACTACGCCGCTGACGATAATAATTTTCATCTGCTCGAAAACCGGATTCTGCCGTATTGTCTTGCAAACAACGTTACCGTTGACGTCGGGCAGCATATAATCCAAAATCATCAGATTCGGCTGAAATTCCTGCGTCATCACCCCGGCGTCATACCCGCTGGTGGCGGTTTTGACCTCAAATCGGCCGTCCCGTTCCAGAACATCCACCATCAACTCGACAATTTCCGGATCATCGTCAACCACCAATATTTTACTGCGGTCCGAATCCAGATTGTTCATGGGTATCTCATTTTCCTTCATGAACTTAACAATGCTTTCGCGTGGTATCCGACGGAAACGTGAACCAGGTACACGAAATCCCTGCAGACGTCCGGAATCAAAGCAGCGAATGACTGTTTGCTGGCTTATCTTGCAAATTGCCGCAGCCTCACCTGTGGAATATACGTTCTTCATGATTTTACATCTCCACATGGACCAACTAATTCAGACCTAAAACTAATACAGCTTCGACACAACACAGGAACCCAATAGGTATGCCCCTCTCAGCTTACCTATGTTTCCCAATTTAACTATCGTCTCACGGTTTTGTCAACTTAAATCCTGTCTTGTTTGTAATGTATTATTCTTAATAGGGTTAGATTGTATTGTAGAGGTTGTAGGGATTGCACTTGCAATTTGTCGTTTAAGACAGTGGTCCGACCTGACTGTGCCAAGAGTCAACGTAAGTTACGCTAAAAGAGTTGGTTACGTAAGATATCGCCGGTCTTGGCCCGCGATTGTGAATTACCCAATCCCGTCCGATCCGGGTTAAATCCGGTAAAATAGGGTAGCCGGGTAAGATAGACTTTTCTGGAGCCAGCTTGCCCGATGGAACATTGATGTTTGCGTTAACTTTGTCCAACGCGGATTACTATGGTGTTCCGAGGCGTGATGCCGTCTCAATTATTACCGGCTCGACCGGGGCATTGGCGAATGCTCCGCCCTGATTGGCGGTTTTTACATTACGAATGGCGTCAACCGCGTCCATACCCTCTACTACCTTGCCAAAAACGGCGTACCCGGGGTTGGCAGGTCCGGCATAATTAAGGGCACCATTATCTACAACATTGATAAAAAACTGGCAGGTGGCGCTGTCAGGATTGGACGTTCTGGCCATGGCGATGGTACCGCGGTTGTTTTTCAAGCCGTTGGAAGCTTCGTTGGTTATCGGCCCGTGCGTGGCCTTCTGGTTTTTGTCAGCGGTAAACCCGCCGCCCTGTATCATAAAGTTGGAAATCACCCGGTGGAATATGATACCGTTGTAAAAACCCTCATCCACATAACGCAGAAAGTTTCCAACGGTAACGGGCGCCTTTTCAGAATCGAGTTCGATAATAATATCTCCCTTGGTAGTTTTCAGGGTAACACGTGGCCCTGATTCTTTTGCCATATCAGCTTGCTCCTTACGTGGCTCTGATTTTTTTGTCATATCAGGCTGCTCCTTGGGAGTTTGGGGTTTTGGGGGCGTTTCAGCCGGTTCGCATCCGCCGAAACAGCTTAGAATCACACATATTAGAAAACATCTCATCACCATAGCAAAAAACTCCATAAGAACGACTTTAGAGGCTCCCTTTATTATAACACTACTACCTCGTAGCTCATATCGTCAAGTTCGAGGATGACTATCTGAGCCGAGCCGGTAATCCAGTCGGTTGTCTCGCCCGGGTTAACTATCAGGGTCTTGCCTGTCAGGCGAATATCCTGCTTGTGGGTGTGGCCGTAGATGACCAAGTCATACATCTGGCTATTGGCAATTTCGTCCACATCGTCGTGAAGGTGGGTCATGTATATATGTTTGCCGGCGATAGTGTTTTTATAGCAATGCCCATAAATTTCACCTCCGAACCCGGCTATCGTCGATTGCAAGAACAGTTTTTCACCTTCGTTATTGCCGAAAACCGCGATGAATTTAGCCCGGTCCAGCTTACCAAATGCCTTGGCCGCAAACGGCGAGACAATATCGCCGGCGTGCAAAACATAGTCAACTTTCTGTTCGTTGAAAATTTCCACCGCGGCAAGTATGTTCCGATGGTGGTCATGCGTGTCGGCAATTATGCCTATTTTCATTATTTTTTACCTGATAGTCAGTCATATCGCCTTCGCTGAGAGGTTCTGTCTCCTCGGCGATAGAAAATGGGCCGGGTTGGGTTCGAACCAACGTAGGCTTACGCCAGCGGGTTTACAGCCCGCTCCCTTTAACCACTCGGGCACCGACCCTCCTGTAGCAATTCTTGTTACGATTTTCGTAACCCTTTGCGAAACAACAAATTGTAAAAATTACAAACAAAACTTTTATGCCCAACTGGGCATACCGTCAAGTTCTCTGGATGTCGTCCGATCGAACCTGATCGATCCAGGAACCTCGTTAGTTTACTCTAAAATCCGGAACAATACAAGGCCGGCAATGAAAAAACTATATGCCGGGAGTATTTTTTTACGAGTTTTTCGCTTTGGCGGGTGAAATGTCCGGATTAAGTTGATCTCTAAAAATTGCTATTTGGCGTATTGGGGTCGAGATTGGCGCCGGTATCATTCCCGATGGAAGGCGTATCGATGTTACTTTTAATTGAAGATCGACCGGTATCCTGCGATGGACTCGAATCTTCATCGGGTTTTTCAGCGGATTGCACAACCACTACGACAGCCACCAATTGCGCCGGTTCAGACTGGGCAGGCTCTTCGGTAGAGGCCATTAATGCCTCCGATGCCGGCCTGTAAATTTTTCCAATTTTTTCTTCGTTGCCCTTTTCCGACGGTCTTGCGAGTACCCGCAGATCGTCAAGCGATGGTTGCTCTTTGGCAATCCATTGAAGCCATTCCGCATGGATGTCATTCTGGCCAGGTGTAGTATTATCCGCCAGGGCAAATTGCATCGCATGGGTCAGTTGCACCGTCGGATTTGCCTCGCCAGCCAGTTTCATAGCCTGCTGTTGCGTTGCCCGCGGTAGCACAACCACACATTGGCCCTGATCGTCGCTGACGACAAGGTCGATTTGGTTATCTTTATGCCTGATACCGCCGAAAATGCGTTGAAACTGGTCGGTCGGACATACAAAGGCATATTGATAGTAGTTTTCGCTTATCTGACTACGGATTACTTTCCTGATATTTTGATCGGCAAACAGTTTTTCCAATCGACCGGTTTCCGTTAATATATCCGGACCTGCAACTACTAATCTCAGGTTGCTGTATTTGATTTCGGATATTTTATCGATTATCGATTCAATCTCTTTTTCGACCGCTGTTTCAACCGGTCCTGTGACTTTCTCTGCTGCGTCATCGGCTACTGTCATTTTCGGTGTTTCCACTGTTCGTGGCTTTTCCGGAGCAACGGCTACAAACTTATCTGTTACCCCTTCCGGTCGGGGGATGTAGGGTTTGCTCAAAACGTGATAGATAATGGTTCCGATGGCTCCGATGAGCATAACCATCGCCGCAGCCGTGGCGAACCGTCGCAGCCGCAGATGTTTCTCCCCAGCCAGTTCCGCCAGGACGTCGCTTCTGTCCAGCAGCAGATCGCGTTCCAGCCGTTGCGTCACCTCATCCGCCAGCCCGTCCGGTGCTTTAGTTCGCTCAAGTTGACGCACCATTTGCGATACCTGTCCCAATTCGTTCAGTAATTGTCGCATGCTGGGATCTTCAGCGAGTCGTCGCTCGATTTTTTCCGCCTGACCCGGACTCAGTTCGCCGTCCAGGTACGCGCTAAGAACCGCGATAAGCTCTTTGTCGGGATGTATGTCTTTTTCAGCCATAGCCTTCCAATCAGGTTAATAATCGCATTATTTTAGACTTAATCAAGTTTCTCAAATTGACCGTACTGCTTACTACTACTATTACTACTACCACCTCGTGCCTGTCGCCTTATTCAACATTGGCCTTTCAGCAGTTGCCTTCGCAACGCAGCACGTGCCCGCGACAAACGACTTTTGACAGTACCTGTAGGTACCTGCAGGATATTGGCGATTTGAGCATAATCTAATTCTTCGATGTCTCGCAAAACCACTACCACCCTGGCCGAGGCTTCCAACTCTTCCAGGGCCGCCAATACCCGCCCATGGCTTTCCCTAACCTGAGCTTGATACACGGGCGAACTATCATTTGCCTTTGCCATTACCGTCAGAGCGTCAGCCTGATGCCCTAACTGATCATCACCGGCCAGAGATATGATGCGTACTCTCTGATGGCGCCGGTGATGATTGATGCACAAATTCATCCCTATTCGGAACAGCCATGTGTAGAAGCCAGCGTTTCCACGAAACTTTTTCAGCCCTTTCATAGCCCGATAAAAGGTTTCCTGAGTCAGCTCCATAGCGTCATCATAGTCGCCCACCATCCGAAAAACCGCGTTGAACAAACGATCCTGATACTTCAGTACCAATTGTTCGAAGGCAACCATATTGCCTGTCCGGCATCGTTTTATAATCACATCGTCTTCGCTGCCGCCATCGCAGATGTTCTGAGAGACTCTATCTGTTTGACGTTCGGCGTACCGGCTGGTTCCATCGGAATAAGAGTTTTTCGGGTTTTTCATACAAAATACCTTATAGGACTTTTGGCGATGACATTACAGCCGCTATTCTTCCATATTTATTTGCAAATGTCAAGTGCTGATTGGCACGCCCAATTGTGAATTATCGGTCTTTTTGTCCATGTCAAAGCCTCGGGCGATCCTGCACCTATATATGATCCAATTTGTCAGACTCATTATTGACTGCGGTGCTGCTGTTGGTTACACTGCCGCTATGAAGAACAAAACCAACCAGAAATATGAGAATCCACTGATCAGCCGTTACAGTTCGGACGAGATGTTGTCCATTTTTTCGGCCCAGTTCAAGTTTAGTACCTGGCGGCGTCTGTGGCTGACCCTGGCCCAGAGTCAGGCCGAATTGGGACTGCCGATAACCTCCCGCCAGTTGAGCCAGATGAGCCGACACCTTGACGATATCGACTTTGCCCGCGCTGCCCGTTACGAAAAAAAGTTTCGTCACGATGTCATGGCTCACGTGCACACATTTGCCGATGCCGCACCCCTGGCCCGGCCCATTATCCACCTGGGCGCCACCAGCGCTTTTGTCGGTGACAATACCGATTTGATTCAGATTCGCCAGGCACTGGAACTGGTTCGATCCCGATTGCTGCGTGTGATAGACCTGCTGGCCCGCTTCGCCCGGGGCCATCGAAAACTACCGACGTTGGGCTATACGCATTTCCAACCGGCTCAGCTTACCACTGTTGGAAAACGTGCCACCTTATGGTGCTATGATTTCATTCTCGACCTTGAGGAAACGCAGCACCGGATCGAAACGATGTGTTTTCTTTCGGTAAAAGGCACCACCGGCACTCAGGCTTCGTTTTTGGAACTGTTCGGCGGCAATCATAACAAAGTGCTCAAGCTGGAAAAACTAGTTGCTGACAAGATGGGTTTCGAGAAAATAGCCCCGGTTAGCGGCCAGACCTACAACCGTAAGATCGATGCCAATGTGCTTTCAACTTTGTCCGGCGTTGCCCAGTCGGCCCACAAGATCAGCAACGATCTGCGTCTGCTGGCCCACCTTAAACAGATGGAAGAACCGTTTGAGAAGAAGCAAATCGGCTCCTCAGCCATGGCCTACAAACGCAATCCGATGCGCAGCGAACGCATTGCTTCCCTAGCACGTTACGTTATCAGTCTGTCTTCTTCACCGGCCATGACCGCGGCCGAACAGTGGTTCGAAAGGACGCTCGACGATTCCGCTAACAAGCGATTGGTCGTTGCCGAAGCGTTTCTGGCCGTTGACGCCATTTTATGTATTGTGGCCAACGTAGTTGACGGCTTAGTGGTTTATCCCAGGGTAATCGCCGCCGCTATCGATGCGGAACTGCCTTTTATGGCCAGCGAAAATATCATCATGGCCGCCGTCAAACTCGGCGGCGACCGTCAGCAGTTGCACGAAGCCATTCGTCAGCACAGCCTTGCCGCTGCCGCACAGGTCAAACAGTTTGGCCGACCTAACGATCTCATAGAACGTTTACGTGGTGATCCTCTTTTCGCACGTGTCAATTTCGAGGATACCCTCAAGGCCGAAAAATACATCGGCCGAGCACCTCAACAGGTTGACCAATTTCTCCGTGAGATTGTTACCCCCATAAAACGCAGGTTCCGCAAATATGCCGACCTGGCTGATGCCGAGTTGAAGGTCTAAAAGAAATGATCGGTGGCAGGCTTGACGTATTCGCAATATTTGTTAATACTATGATGCTGGTGTGTTTTTTCGTAGATGTCCTTGTTTATACCAGACGGGTGTAGAAAATCAAGGTAGCGATCTTTATATTACCTTGGAATTAAGGGATTTACGAAAAACCAGCATTGCAAATTCACAGGCGATTGGTACATAAGGAGTGTTTAAAGATGGCGGATCACAGGAAAAACAGGATATTGTCCAGCCGGGATGTGAAGATTTCGCGGCGTGATTTTGTTGGTGGCTCGGCTGCGGCGGTGGCCGCGTTTACCATAGTTCCCAGCTATGTGCTGGGACGTAATGGTGATACTCCACCAAGCGAAAAGCTCAATATAGCCGGTATCGGTGTCGGTGGTATGGGCGGGAATAACGTCAATGCCGCCAGCGGTGAGAATATTGTCGCCCTGTGTGATGTGGACGACAATTACGCGGCTGGAACATTTAAGCGATATCCCAAGGCTAAGACATACCGCGATTACCGCAAAATGCTCGATCAGCAGAAAGATATCGACGCGGTTATCGTGGCTACGCCCGATCATACTCATGCTGTTATTTCTATGGCGGCGATCAAGAGCGGCAAAAGCGTATATTGTCAAAAACCTTTGACGCATTGCGTTTATGAGGCTCGTATGTTGACCGAGGCGGCCCGCAAAGCCGGGGTCGTTACCCAAATGGGCAATCAGGGGCATTCCGGCGAGGGGATTCGCCTGGTATGTGAGTGGATATGGGATGGTGCGATCGGTGCGGTACGTGAAGTTCATGCCTGGACCAATCGTCCGATCTGGCCGCAGGGAATGGATCGTCCTGAGGATACGCCGGCGGTGCCGGATACCCTGGATTGGGATTTGTGGCTTGGACCAGCACCGGAACGGCCATATAATACGGTGTATTTGCCATTTAATTGGCGTGGCTGGTGGGATTTCGGTACTGGGGCACTTGGTGATATGGCGTGCCATATAATCGATCCGGCGTTCTGGGCCCTTAAGCTCGGTTATCCGAGTGGTGTGGAGGCTTGTGCCACCAAGGTCAACTCCGAATCCGCGCCCGTGGCGTCGATAGTGCGATATGAGTTTCCCGAGCGGGGTGATATGCCGCCGGTTAAGCTGACCTGGTACGATGGTGGCATGATGCCTGCCCGGCCGGAAGAACTCGAACCGAACCGGCGCATGGGTGATAATGATGGTGGCGTACTTTTTGTGGGCGATAAGGGTAAATTGGTGTGTGGCTGTTACGGCAGTGGTCCGCGGCTGATACCTGAGACGAAGATGCAGGAATATCAGCGACCGGAGAAAACGATCGCCAGAGTCGATGGCTCTGAGGGCGGTCATGAACGGGATTGGATCAGGTGCTGCAAAGAAGGCAGGCAGCCCAGTTCCAGTTTTGATTATTCCGGTCCTTTGACCGAGACAGTTGTAATGGGCAATCTTGCCATCCGCTGCAAGGGTAAGAAGCTCGATTGGGATGGTCTGAACATGAAGGTTACCAATGTGGATGAAGCGAATCAATACGTTCGCGATCAATATCGTCAGGGATGGTCCCTGTAGTTTTCGTTTGCCGCTTACCCGGGAGGTATAAGATGAATCGACGAGAATTCGTGCCGATTACGTTATTAGTGTTGACGGTTGTGTTCTTCAGCTTCTGCTTAATTTGTGAAGGTCAGACGCCTGCGGGTTTCGAGCCGTTGTTCAACGGCGTGGACCTTAGCGGTTGGGCAAGGCATGATAATCTGCCTGGCCATGGCCTGGCGGGCAAGTGGACCGTGGAAGATGGAGCGATTGTTGGAGTTCAAGACCCGCCCGGTAAGGGCGGTTTTCTCAGCACGCTACGTAATTTCCGGGATTTTGAGCTTACGCTGGAGACAAAAATCGATTGGCCTTTCGATAGTGGTGTTTTTCTTCGTACCGGTCCGGACGGCAAGAGCCATCAGGTAACCCTGGATTATCGATCCGGCGGCGAGGTTGGCGGAATTTATTGTCCGTGGACGCGTGGTTTTGTTCAGCATTGTCCAGACGGCGTTAAACATTTCCGGAAGGATCAGTGGAACCGGATGAGAATTATCTGTCAGGGTGAGCCCGCCCATATTCGTGTCTGGATCAACGATGCGCTCGTTACCGATTTTCAGCACACGGCCGAGACTACAAAGGGAATACCGGCGGAAGGGAGATTGTCTTTACAAGTTCACCCTGGTGGTGAGGGCTATGACAACAACGCTGCCCGCTTTCGCAATATTTTCGTGCACGAGATTTTCCCGGAGGTGCGAAATTGTCATCCGCTGACGGATGCTTATGACGGCTGGCGGCTGGGGGCGCAGGCGTATTCGTTTCATTTGTTCACATTTTATGAAGCGGTCGATAAGACCGCCTCGCTGGGGTTAAACTGGATCGAAGGGTATCCGGGTCAGCAGTTGAGCAAAGAAATCCCTGGCGTAAGATTCGATCATAATATGCCGGCCGAGCTTCGCCAACAGGTCAAGCACAAGCTCAGCAATGCCGGGGTAAAATTGGTCAATTACGGTGTGGTAGGACTGCCGAACAATGAGGTTGAATGCCGCAAGGTTTTTGATTTTGCCCAGGATATGGGCATTGAAACGATTGTATCGGAACCGCCGGAGGATGCGTTCGACCTGGTTGACAAGCTATGCAATGAATACAAGATCAAGGTGGCGATACATAACCATCCCAAGCCGTCGCAGTACTGGAATCCGGATAAAGTGCTGGAGGTTTGCAAGGGGCGGAGCAAATGGATTGGCGTATGCGCCGATACCGGTCATTGGATGCGTTCAGATGTGGATCCGCTGGAAGCATTAAGGAAGCTCGAAGGGCGTATAGTCAGTTTGCACTTTAAGGACCTGAACGATTTCGGCAGTGAGGGGACACACGATGTGGTTTGGGGCACGGGCAAGGCGAACGTAAAGTCGCTACTGGAGGAATTGCACCGACAAAAGTTTATGGGCGTGTTTTCGGTTGAGTACGAACATAACTGGGAAAATTCGGTTCCCGAAATAAGAAAAAGCGTAGTGTACTTCAGCGAGACAGCAGGCAAGCTAAAGCCCAGTGGCTGGCGGAATCTGTTTGCCGAGGACCTGTCGAACGGTGTGTATAAGGCGGGTAGCTGGACGTTTGCTGAAGGTGTGTTGACCCGTAACGGTGGAGGTGACATCTGGACGAAAGGCAAATACGGCGATTTTATTTTAGATGTGGGATTTAAGGTTGCCAAGGACACCAACAGCGGGATTTTCATCCGCACCGGCGACAGGGAGTGGCTGCCGTGGATCGAGGTGCAGGTGCTGGACTCTTACGGTAAGTCCCAGCCGGACAAACACGATTGCGGCGGGATATTCGATATTTTGGCTCCTAGCGAGAACACGGTGAACGAGCCGGGGCAATGGAACCGCATGACGATATCGGCCCAAGGTAGCCATGTCAGCGTGGTGATGAACGGCCGGGAGGTCGTCGATATGGACCTGGACAGGTGGACCGAGCCGCATAAAAATCCGGACGGTACGCCAAATAAGTTTGGTATTGCCTATAAGGATCTGCCGCGGATGGGGTATATCGGATTTCAGGATCATGGTCAGGCGGTGTGGTATCGGAATATAAAGATAAAAAGCGAGGGCTTATCCGACTGAATCAATATAGCATTCGCTGTTTTAGTTCGTTCAGTGAGAAGTTTTTTCCGGGGCATTTGGTTGGTTTTATGTCTCGGTGACATTTAATTTTGTCAACAGGTATGTGATATCGCTGCAGAAGAAAGCGGACCAGTTTTACCAGCGATTGCCACTGGGCCTCGCTGGGCCGGTGATTTTCAAAATTGCCAACCAGACATATACCGATGGTATGTTCGTTCCAGTAGTTATTGTCGGAAGGATCGACCCGGCAGTGAGCGCCTTTGGTTTGCTGTTGCCATCGCTGGCCGACTTGTACCACACCATCTCCTATGCGACGTGTGTTTTTGCCGTTGTTGATGACGAAATGGTATCCCAAGCCGTCCCAGCCCTTCTCTTTGTGCTCCCGGTCAAATGTCGCCGCGTCCCCGAAATCGCCGGCTGAATGATGAATTATGATTCCTTTCCAACGATTAAAATCCTCGTAGTTGCGCATCGGGAGCCATTGGTAGGGGAATTGACTGTTCGGCGTGAAATCCGGCTGAGCAGAATGGGGAGTATATTTTGGTACGGTTACGCCTGGCCACTGGACGGGTCTCACCTGCGATGGAGGAAGATTGCTGTTGAAACCGGATTGACAGCCTGACAAGATAAGGATCGACATTGCCATTGTCGTGAGAGAAAAACACAGGCTGCCGGTGGCGTTTCTGACGAGTTTTCGTTGCATACTCTTTCTCTTTTCTTCCCAGGTTGGTCTCTGGGCTAACGGCTGCCGATGAGTCAGCCGGTGTGTTTTGGGGCTTGTGAGTTCAACTTGACCAGGTGAACCACATTCCCGACGTCATTATACTCAACCAGATTCATGTAGGCTCGCATTAACATTATACCTCGCCCATTTGGGCGTTCCAGATTTTCTGGAAGCGTCGGATCCGCAATTTTCATGGGATCAAAACCCGAACCTTCGTCTGCTACGTAAATGTCTATTTGCTGCTCGTTTACGCAGTAGCGTAAGGTTATTTTTTTTTGTTGGTCTTTGGTATTTCCGTGTCGAATGGCGTTGAGCAGTGCTTCTTCCATGCTCAACCGCAGGGCAAAAATATCTTCCTCGGAGTATTTGCAAGCTCTGGTTGCTTCGATGATGCGATCCTCAGCAATTTTGGCTTGCCAGCAAGTGCTGGGGAATTCGATTTCCTGGTATATTTTGGTTGGCATGGAACTTAGATTAAATTTTTCACAGTTTACAGGTCAGGTCCCAAAGCTGCTTATCGCTGTGTTTTTCTCGTCGTAGCTTTCAAATAGCCGATCGAGCTTGGTTATTGCAAATATCTCATACAGGGATTTTCGCAACTGACAGAGCTTTAGTGTTCCACCGTTCTCTTCTACGCGTTTGTTCAACCTGATGAGCATACCCAGCGCACTGGAGCTGAGGTACTTGACTTTTTCGAAACTCAACAACAACTTTATCTGTGGGGTATCGGCGACCACCGAAAACAGGGAATCTGCTACTTCGTTGATGATCGCTTCTTCCAGTATTTCGTCATCCTGCAGTTCAGCCACGACAATCCGGCCTTCATGGCTGATCTCAACTCTTGGTCCGTAATTCATCGTTTTTTTACCTTTTTCTACCTTCTGATACGTATTTTTTCAAATATACCGCCCAAAACGGCGTCTTTCATACAGGTTTATCGAAATTCTACCCATTTTATCATTAGGGTATATTGCGAACGGCCGCAATTTCCGTCAGCATTGTTATCGGCATTATAGTGGTTAGGGCCGGGCGGCTCAAGGGTTGTTTTTGGCGGGGTTTAAGAAGGCCGGGTTTTGGGTGGGCTGGCAGAGTAACCGGTAGGGGGTGGGCAGTTATTCTTTGTGATTTTTATTGTTGTGAGGTTTCAGGTCGCTTTCGGGCCAGGTGCCGAATCGCAAGACCTTATTGCTATGTGTCTGCGTGTCTTGCTCATCCAGTATGACGATAGCCCGCAATCCCTGTCCAAAATCAGACGAACAATATCGGTCGATTTCGTCCAGTGACATTACCATAAAAGCGGTTGAAAGGGCATCGGCCTGTGCCCCATCAGTTGGGGCGAGTTCTGTGGCGGGGGGCAGTGACCATGCGGCGATTTTTCCGCTGACCGGGCGGGCCGTTCGCGGATCGATGATGTGCAATCCCTTTTGCAGCCCCGAACTGCCGAGCGTTTGGTTCTTTAAGTGGAGGTAAGCCAGGATGTCATGGTGATTGCGCGGATTGCTCAGTGTAACGGGCCAGCCTTTGGTATCGGCCGGGCCGTCGAGAGCCAGAACAGAACTATAGCCTCCATGAATCAGTGCGGCGTCAATACTCCATTCTCGCAAAAGCATGGCCATTCGGTTGACAGCGTATCCTTTGCCGATGCCGCCCAGGTCGATCTGTGGACCCTGGGTCAGCAGTCGCACCGCCTGCTCGGTTTCGTCCAGTTGCAAGAGGTGCATGCCGGTACGGGCGGCGGCGAAATCCAACTCTTCCTGCGAAGGCATATATGTGTTTCTGTCATGCCAGCAATTCAGTAAAGGGCCAATGGTAATATCGAAAGCCCCGTTGGTTTGGTCATACATTTGGACGGCAATCTGCAGACATTCGAAGGTCTCCGGTCCCACATACACGAGCTGGTCGGCGGCACGGAAATTGATCCGGGAAATATCACTGTTTTCGATAAAGCGACTGAACATCTGCTCGATGCGGTCAAGCTCATTGAAGGCGGCCCGGGCGGCTTGCCCGGCGTACTTCATGTTCTCGTGGAGAACAAGTATTTCATAAGTGGTGGCCATGGCTTCATGTGAAAACCGGCGTATTCCCGAGAGAGATCGGCAATTATTTACTATTGAATGGTCGGGCTGCGACTGAGTCATTTTTTCACCCGTCGGTTTGCGTGGTTGGAGGTGGGGATTGTCCCTGGTGCTCCTGGAAGCGGTCCCACAGGTCTTTTGTGGCATAGCCGCGCAATTCGATTTGCGGTCGCAGCTCCAGGTATCGATCGAAAATGGGGACATAAAGATTTATTTGGCCTGTGGGCGGGATATTGTATAACTTTTCCCGGAGGTCCATCTGACGGTCGGGAGAAGCGATGATGACCTCGGCATCCGTTATGTTGTCCGATACCTTGTCGTAGTAGCCGACATTGTTGAAAGATCGCAGGTACCAGGGAAGCGGCCAATATTTATGTTCGCTGGAAACGATGTGGATAGTCATGTCGTGCCCGCGTGGATGGACCGCCGCGATTTCTTCTATGCGTTGTACCATTTCGTACACATCCGGTGAGGTGTGGACATAAGCGTAGGGATTGACCGTGTCGGCGGCGTATCTGTAGCTTGCCAGATATGCCATCCAGCCGAAATTCACACCTGCCGCCAGCAGCAGCAGTCCTAAAAGTATCTTAGATGGAAGGTTTGTCGTTAATTTTATTGTCGCGACCGCACCGACCGCTGCCAACAGTATCATACCATGGAGGAACCCGAGCATACACCATGGGGTTTTGTAGGGAATGGCCGAATAGGAGATCGTCATAATGGCAGTGTAAAAGGCGATGAACCGCAGCAGATGAAAGTCCACGCCGACAATGCCCTTTCGCACCATCGCGACTATAAAACCTATCGCGGCTAAAAGGATAATAACGGCATCGCTCCATGCCGGACCCGCGTCGGACTGCCAATAAATCATTATTTTTAGGAAGTAGTTCCACGGATGGGGATGTGAATGGTCTCGGCTGGCGCGATTAAAGGCGATGATGAAGCTGTGTAAGGAATCGGGTATTCCGTGAGGATTGGTGAAAAAGGATGAATAAAACGAAACTGAAACCAGGCAGGCAACGGCGATTGCCGCTGCCCAATGTGCGGGTTTTATTGTCTTGAAAGTATTTGTCAAAGAATCGTTATTCTGCCACCGGCGCATTATCAGCACAAGTGTAAGAGATATCGTCATGGCCCCGAAGGCGATTATGCAGGTTTCTTTGGTCGCGTGCATCAGTCCGAGGCATAATCCGGTCAGTAAGGCCCAGATGATATTTCGGTTTTGCGTATAGCGGTAGCCGGAAATGATCGCACCAAAAGTAAAGCAGACCAGGAGCATCTCGTGCAGATAGTAACGACTGTAGTAAACCATGGCCGGACAAACGGCGGTCAGCAAGGCGGCGATAATAGCTACAGGTGGAGTGAGGCCCCTGAACAGCAATACGGTCAGCAATACGAGCAGCACCCCAAAAAAGACAGACACTCCCCGCAATGTACATTCGTTTATTTGGATTAGTTTTTCGCTGCCGCCAAGCCATGCAGGAATGAGGGTGAGATAGCTAAGCGTCGGGCCATGGTATTCGTTTGGGCTATAGCGGTAGTCGCCCTGTTCGAGCAGATCGCGGAATATACAGGCATGAACCGCCTCGTCGCAGTGCATGGGCCGCCGGGCCAACTGCGGGAGGCGCATCGCCAAGGCAACAATTGTCGCAGCCAGGATCAGGAGGCAACATTTTAGAAGGTATTTCATTGTACGGGTTTGCCGTAAACTTCGACCTCGATGTACCGGTTCATTTCGGAGAGGTTGTTACCGTCGCTGTAAAGTCGCACGTAACGGCCCTGGGCACGTTTGGCATCGACAAGTTTGCCTTCATTCGTTTCGACGTAGTTTTTATCGGGACCACTGCCAAAACCGCAACTGTTGTCGTAATCGTTGTTGAAAATGGTTGTGACATTCGTAATAAAATCAGAATCGTCGGCAATCTGTACTACTACGTCAAAATAGACGCAGTCGCTACCGTGATAGTGCCAGAAAAGAACGGCATATATTTCATATTTTGCTCCGAGGTCGATGGTTACGTGTTGCAGACCTGGGCCTAACTCAACATAGGAGCCGTCAGACGTTTCCCGGTCGCCGTCAGTGATCAATTCGTTCTCGCCGACGATGGGCGCATCGTCGCTACTGCTTACCGGTTTGCCCAAGGCAACATTTTTTGCTCCAACCGGGGCCAGGAACGGGTCGCGATCTCGGCCCAGAGGTGTCTCCAGGTTGGGTACTGTGGCAGGCGTCGGCGTAACTCTGGTCGTTGGCTTAGGCAGCTTGATCGGCAGCGGCACAAGTCCGGCGGTAGTTGGGGTTTTGCTTGGCTCGGAGGTTTTGCCGGTTTCGTTATCACCGGACTTTTCCGGGTTGGCAGCAACCTTGTTTCCTCCCGGTTCAGATGCCGGTTCAGATTTTTTGCAGGATGGGGCAAACAAGATAACTGTCAGCAAAATAACAAGTATTCTTGTATTCAGACCAGCGTCTTTACTTTGCATGTTTTATTTCCTCGTGGCAAGAAGCTATAGCAAGAGGGTATTTTCATTGTACGGGTTTGCCGTAAACTTCGACCTCGATGTAACGGTTCAATTCGGAGAGGTTGTTGCCGTCGCTGTAAAGTCGCACATAACGGCCCTGAGCACGTTTGGCATCGACAAGTTTGCCTTCATTCGTTTCGACGTAGTTTTTATCAGGACCACTGCCAAAACCGGAAGTGTTGTCGTGATCGTTGTTGAAGATGGTTGTGACATTCGTAATAAAATCGGGGTCGTCGGCAATCTGTACTACTACGTCAAAATAGACGCAGGCTTGACCGTGATAGTGCCAGAAAAGAACGGCATATATTTCATGTTTTGCTCCGAGGTCGATGGTTACGTGTTGCGGACCTGGACCTAACTCAACATAGGAGCCGTCAGACGCTTCCCGGTCGCTGTCGGTGATCCATTCGATCTGGCCGATGATTGGCGCATCGTCACTGCTGCTTACCAGTTTGTTTAATGCGACATTTTTTGCTCCAACCGGGGCCAGGAACGGGTCGCGATCTCGGCCCAGTGGTGTCTCAAGGTTGGGTACTACGGTAGGTGTCGGCGTACCTTTGAACATTGGCGTGGGCAGCTTGATCGGCAGCGGCACAAGTCCGGCGGTAGTTGGGGTTGCGTCCGTCCCAGGCGTTTTACCGGTGTTGTTATCGCCGGGCTTGTCTGGGCTGACGGCAACCCTGTTTCCTCCCGGCTTAGATGCCGATTCAGATTTTTTACAGGATGGGGCAAACAGGATAACTGTCAGCAATAACACAATTGACATTCCTACACTTGATTTGGCGAAATTGCTTTGCATATCTTACTTTCCTTTTCAAAATGCGATCAATGTTCCATTTTCCGGAACAACCAACATTCGGCAACACCGCCTACACCGACGATGCACAACTACTCAACCTCAACATTCTATTGTATTTACGTTTCCTCGTCAAGAAGCGGTTCTCAAATTTATGGGTGTTTTGTGCGAAGATTTGAATATTTCCTGTCGCATTGGTTTGGGGCGGCCCAGCGGGGGAAGACGTATCCAGTCCAGTGTGCAATCCGGCGATTTTCATATTTTGGTATGAATTTAATGGAATATCGGGATATAAAAACAAAAATTTTTTTGGGGGAGGGATAACTATATATTGTAGTTGAGGTTATGGGTCTTTGCCGATTAGGAAGGATGGTAATGCTGGTTAAGATAGCTAATCTGGAGGGTGTTAATTTAGGCTAACTACCTGCAAATTAAGGACCTATAACGGAAGGTTGATGCCGATAACCATGTTAATAAGCGTGTTTGCCGTAAGATTGCCGATAGGGGTTTTTTTTCAAGTTTTTTGTGGCCCAGCGTCGATAAGGAAAGTAGAAAACGTTGGCCACGTTGGAGAAAGCGATCACAACATATTGTGGTTTATGGGTTTGCCACGGTGGGTAAGACAAGCCTGACTGGGATGGACAGAGAGAAGCGGCAGTAGATACACGCAAGCAGAATAAACAAAAATGGAGCATTTTTATGAACAACATTCAACGAATCAACACTTACGGACAGTTGCCAGCAGTTGGGCAGCAATCGTCTGGGGGGGTTGAAAAGAACAGAACGGTGTCCTCAGCGGGTAAAAATGAGGATGAAGTGCAAATTTCGGATGTGGGTACCTATCTGGGCAAGATCGCGGCGATGCCGGAGATCAGAGCCCAGAAGGTAGAAGCTATAAGGATGGCGCTGGCTGACGGAACGTACGATGTGGAAGGGAAGCTATCACAAGCACTAGACCTCTTACTGGATGAGCACGCACTATAGTATAGGATTGGGAAACAGTTTTTTTCTTACGGGAAAGGCAGGCTTAACAGCCTGCCTTTTTTTTATCCATAATGCCACGAAACCGGCAAGGGCCGGAACCAGATAGGGTTATGTGACAATTTGTAGTGAGGTAAGTATTTTGTGACCATTTTTCGCACAAATCCACTTGTAAGAGACTAAATGGTGGTAAAACCGGCATTTGACTGGTTTATGATAATTTCCGGCAGGGCCAATTGTGGGGAAGAAGGCATGAGGCACGGGGCATGAGCCAGGGGGATAATTTTTGGTTTGGGCGATTCTGTGGGTTGATTTGTCGGGCTGGTTCGCATAACATAACGTCCGATGATGATACGCTAAAATAAACAGGATTGGAATTTTGAACGGTAATGACGCCAAGATCAGTGATACATTAAATTAAAGAAAGTGGAAGACAAAAATGGATGAATCTATATTCAAGGCGTATGATATTCGTGGTTTATATCCTCAGCAGGTTGATGAGGATGCTGCCTGGAAGATCGGTCACGCTACAGCACAGTTTTTGCGTTCGCTGCTGCATGGATATGATCGCGGCATGGCTAGCGCCCAATCGGTGATTGTGGGACGTGATATGCGCAGGCACAGTCCGTCGCTGGCTGAGGCGGCGATTAAAGGGATGACTGCTTCGGGAGCGGATGTAATCGATATCGGTATGATCGATACCCCGCAGATATACTTTGCGATAAATCATTTGGGTACGTGCGGCGGCATACAGGTAACGGCCAGCCATAATCCGGCCCAGTATAATGGATTCAAGATAAGCGGCCAGAAGGCCCGGCCTGTCGGCAGCGATACCGGGCTGCTGGAGATCAAGCACATCGCTACGGCATTGCGTCATACGGCGGGAGTCGGTGGCGGCCATGTTCGTCAGGAAGACCTGACTGAAGCATATCGGCGTCATGTGCTGCGGTTTCTGGGTAGTAATTTGAAGAAGCTTAAGATTGTGATCGACGCTTCCAACGGCATGGCGGGGAAAATAGTGCCGGAAATTATGGGCGATCTCGATCTGGATATAACAGCGCTCAATTTCGAGCATGACGGTACGTTCAAGCACGATCCGAACCCATTGGTCGAAGGTAATCTGGCCGAGTTGAAACAAGCAGTTATCGATAAAAAAGCGGATATGGGGTTGTGTTTCGATGGAGATGGTGACCGCTTGATGGTGTTGGATGAGACTGGGGCGACGGTTGGCTGTGACATTATTACGGCCCTGCTGGCGGGTTATTTTCTGCAGAAGAATCCCGGTTCGACGATTGTTTACGATTTACGCTCAAGTCGATCGCTCAAAGAAGAGATCGAACTGCACGGGGGTGTGCCTCGACGTGAGAGAGTGGGGCATGTATTCATGAAGAAGGCGTTAAGAGACACTAAGGGTGTTTTCGGCGGGGAACTGAGCGGCCACTTTTACTATCGCGACAATTTTTTTGCCGATAGCGGCATAATCACGTTGGTTCATATACTCAATATACTCTCGGCCGATGATAAGCCCCTGAGTGAACTGATCAGTCCATTGCATCGCTATCATGGCAGCGGTGAGATGAATTTCGAGGTGGAAGACAAAAAAGCGATGATGGCGGAGTTGTCGCGAAAATATGCTGATGCCAAGATCGATTATCTTGACGGCGTAACAATTCAATACGAGAACTGGTGGTTCAATTGTCGGGGCAGTAATACCGAACCGCTACTGCGGCTGAACGTGGAGGCGCAAAACGCAGAGATGCTCGAAGAAAAACTCGAAGAATTGAAAATGCTGCTGGGCGAGCCGGTAGCACATTGAGTAATGGCGTGGCGTTAGTGTTGCGAAGCGTGTTTTTGTGGAGGCAATAGTCTATGCGTATAGCTGTTGTTGGAGCGGGAGCGCTGGGTGGATATTACGGAGCACTTTTGGTTCGGGCGGGGTTCGATGTGCATTTTCTTATGCGGCGAGATTACAAAGTGGTCAGGCAAAAGGGTCTTATGGTCCATAGTTGCAACGGTGATTTTTACCTGCCCAAGGTCAACTGCTACCGCCGGGTAGAAGATATTCCGCCGGTTGATCTGGTTTTTGTCGGTTTGAAGACCACGGCTAATGATTGCTATCAGCAGCTTTTGGCGCTCCTGATGGGTGCCGAGACGCGAGTTTTGACGGCACAGAATGGGTTGGGTAATGACGAGCGTTTGGCAGAGTTGTTTGGGCCGGAAAGGGTGGCAGGTGGGCTGGCGTTTTTGTGCTCGAACCGTTTGGAGCCGGGAGTGATAAATCATCTGGACTACGGCCATATTCATATCGGTAACTTTGGTCGCGGGCCTGATGAAAAACTGCAGCGTTTTAGAGAAATGCTCCGACAAAGTTATGTGAAATGCGAAGTGGTCGATAATCTGGCCCTGGCGCAGTGGAAAAAACTTGTCTGGAATGTGCCTTTTAACGGTCTTTCTGCACTGCTGGATAAAACGGTCGATTGTATTATGGCTGACGACAAGCTGTGCGTCTGGGTCGAACGTCTGATGAAGGAGGTACAGGCCGCGGCCCAAGCTCATGGTTTGATTATCGAAGATGAGAGTTTAGTGAAAATGATGGACTATTCGGCCAAGATGAAACCGTATTATACCTCAATGCAGTTGGATCGGCACCAACGTCGGCCCATGGAGATCGAATCGATTATCGGCGAACCGTTGCGGCGTGGTCAGGTGCTGGGCCTGGACTTGCCGGAAATGCAGCGGTTGTATAGTGAGTTGACAAAACTAGACTGCCAGAACCAAAAATGAGCGATATTGACTGCGACAATTTTTTACAGGAGCTTCTCCGGCAGATAGAACGTTGGCAGATGTTTGTCCCGGACGAAGGCTGGCTGCTGGCGGTATCGGGCGGCTGCGACAGTATGGCTATGTTGGGCGGGTTGGTAATGCTGCGGGAAAGCGGTGTGCTGAAGTTTTCCTCGCTGCACGTGGGACATCTGGACCATCAGTTGCGTGGCTCTGAAAGTGATGAGGACGGGGAATTTGTTCGCCGACAAGCACAAAAGCTCGGCCTGGAGGCAACTATCGGTTCGATAGATATTGGCGGGGTCGCAAAGGAAAAGGGCCAATCAATTGAACTGACGGCTCGCCGGGAGCGTTATCGTTTTTTATGCGAGACGGCCCATACCCGCGGTTGCAGCAAAATAGCCCTGGCCCATAACGCTGATGATAACGTCGAAACAATTTTGCATCGTATTATTCGCGGCACTGGTATAAGAGGTTTGGCAGGAATGCCGGCAGTGCGGCAATTAAGTGAAGCGGGGTTGTGTGCCGGCAAATCTTCCGGCAGAGGTCAATCGGATTTGAAGCTGGTTCGCCCGCTGTTGTCGCTACGGCGAGGTGAGATCGAAGAATTTCTGCAGCGACATAACATCGAATATCGGTTTGACCGCAGTAATCTTTCTTATGCTCATACCCGCAATCGCATTCGTCATGAACTACTGCCTGTGATTGAGGACAAGTACAATCCCAAAATTCGTGAAGCGATTGGTCAATTGGGGCAGATAGCCGGGGATTTCAGTGCGATACTGAGCCGAGAGGGACGGGCCGATCTGGAAAAGCTGACGCTGAAACAGGAAGATGATTGTCTGGTTATCGATGCTGCGGCATTTGCGGGGCGATCGCGGATTCAACAGGCGGAGATTGTCTATCAGGCTATGGAGACTTTGCAGGTACCGCAGCAGCGTATCGGGTTCAAACAGATTACCGCTATTCTCGCCTTGGCCGAGGGGGACGATCAGCGGAGGAATGTTATCCAACTGCCTTATGGTCTGAAAGTGGGGCGTACGGAGTCCGAATTACGTATTTACACAACGGCATCCGAACACGACAGCGATTCCACGGCGAGGATTGATAAACTTCCACTGCGGATTCCAGGTGTTACTGATTTGGGTCGGGGCTGTTTCCGGATCGATCCGCGTGACCAAAGTTGCAGATGCGCCCGGAGTTTGCAAGCTGAAATTCTCTCGGGCGGTCAGGAACTGCTGAAGACATTTCAGTTGGAAAAGACTGACCGGGAAGAAATGTTTGATATGGATCAGATTGAGTTTCCCT
Organism: uncultured Pirellulales bacterium; assembly: GCA_964537505.1. GTDB lineage: Bacteria > Planctomycetota > Phycisphaerae > Sedimentisphaerales > SM23-30 > DAINBT01. The sequence goes on along the minus strand of CAZICK010000008.1, from coordinate 37,894 downwards.
TACTGCTGCGAAGGCGCAGGCAGGGTGATAAGTTTTGGCCTTTGGGGGCGCCGGCTCAGAAAAAGCTAGGCGATTTTTTCACCGACCTCAAGACGCCTCTTGAAACACGAGACCGGGTGTCATTGGTCTGCGATGAGCAGGGCATTGCCTGGGTGATGGGGCTGAGGATTGCTGAGGGTCTCAAGGTTACATCCGCAACGCGGAGAATTCTGAGACTTACTGTTCAATAGCAACATGTCTCCTGCATACTTATAGACTATTTTTTTGTATAACCCTGGTTATTGTGTTTTAGAAGCACTCAATCAAAAAAGCGAAAACGGATAATGGTCAGCAGTGCCTTGAGACCATCTTTCCATGTGATTTTTTTACCTTCCTCATAAGTGCGTCCACTATATGATATACCCACCTCGTAGATTCGCCAGTGTGCCTTGGCTATCTTGGCGGTTATCTCCGGCTCGACGCCGAACCGCTCGCTCTTGATCTGTATTCGCTCGATTACCTCCCGTCGAAATAATTTATAGCACGTTTCCATGTCGGTCAGGTTCAGGTTGGTAAATATATTGCTCATGGTAGTTACTACCTTGTTTCCTATGTAGTGCCAGAAATACAGTACTCGTTTTTCTTGACTGCCGACGAACCTGGAGCCATATACGACGTCCGCCCGGCCGTCCAGAATAGGTTTCAATAATGCCGGATAATCGTCAGGATTGTATTCCAAATCCGCGTCCTGAACGATTATTATATCGCCGGTAACAACCGCGAACCCGTCTCGCAGAGACGCTCCTTTGCCCTGGTTGCGTTTATGGGTGAGTACCTTGATTGGCATCGAAACGTGCTGGCGGCAAATATCCTCGATTACCTTATCGCTGCCGTCGTCGCTGGCATCGTCGATCAGGATCAGTTCCTTGGCCAGCGGCAATTGCACCGCCAGTACTCGGCGCACGCACTGTGCGAGGGTGTCTTTTTCATTGAAGACAGGCATAACAACCGAAAGTCTGGTTATGTCGGGCATTTTTAGAGACCAATCATTTTTCCGCTAAATACTTATCCATATTTCGAGCCGCTTTTTTACCGTCACCCATCGCTAAGATAACGGTTGCTGATCCGCGAGTTATATCACCACCGGCAAACACACCGTGAATACTGGTCATAAGATTATCATCTGTTTCGATATAGCCCCTTTTATTCAACTTCAGCCCCGGCGTATTCCGGGTGAGAAGAGGGTTGGCGTTTACACCGATAGCCATAATTACCAGATCACAATCTATGAAAAATTCCGAATTTTTGATGGGTATCGGCCGCTGTCGTCCCGACTCGTCTGGCTCACCAAGTTGCATTCTTATACACTTGAGACTTTTGACCCATCCGTTTTCGTTACCCGACATTTCAATGGGTGCGGTAAGGAACTCGAATTTGATGTCTTCCTCTTCCGCATGCAGCACCTCTTCAGCCCGGGCCGGCATCTGTTCACGTGCACGACGATACACGATAATGCTTTCCTCGGCCCCCATGCGTTTGCTGGTTCTGACCGCATCCATCGCTACATTACCACCACCGATAACACAAACTCGTTTACCTCGTATAACAGGCGTATCCGATTGGGTGATATACGCTTCCATTAAATTGGAGCGAGTGAGATATTCGTTGGCCGAATAAACTCCTTTAAGATTTTCGCCCGGGATGTTCATAAAACTCGGTAGTCCCGCACCATTAGCAATAAAAACAACCTCGTAACCTTCTTCGTTCATTAATTGATCAATGGTCAGTGTACTCCCGATGATGACGTTGGTTTCGATTTTGACACCCAGCGCCTTTAGAATTTCAATTTCATCTTCGACGATATGATTGGGCATACGGAACTCTGGAATGCCATATACCAGTACGCCGCCGGGTTTGTGAAAGGCCTCAAAAATAGTTACATCATGCCCCATCTTGGCCAATTCACCAGCACAGGTAATACCTGCCGGTCCGGACCCCACCACAGCCGCTTTCCTGCCCGTTTTCTCTACAAGTAGGCTCGGCTGACTGTTGCGATGCTTCATTTCATAGTCTGCGACAAAACGTTCGAGCCAGCCAATTGCCACTGGAGCATCGCTCCTGCAACGAACACACTTGATTTCGCATTGTGTTTCCTGTGGGCAAACCCTGCCGGTAACCGCCGGAAGGTTGTTATCTCGTCGAACCAAAGCGGCTGCTCCAAGGAAATCCCCTTGAGTTATCAACTTGATAAACCCGGGTATATCGACTTCTACCGGACAGCCTTCCATACACTTTGGTTTTTTGCATTGCAGGCATCGCTGTGCTTCCAAAATAGCAATCTGTTCGGTCAATCCCAGATTGACTTCCATGAAATCCTTGATCCGTTCACTACCACTGCGTTGTGGCATCTGCTGTCGTAAAATTGCCATTCGCTGTTTTGCCGTTAAAGTTTTGCCTTGTTGTTCGTTTGAGTGTGAGCTTTTATTATCGGCCATGCAAATTATCCTTTGTCCTTATGTCACTATTACTAAGAATCGCATTTACATTTGTGCTCACCTTTATATTGGTTCAGCGTCTTTTCTTCATAATTTTTATATGTAGTCAACCGGTCCATTAGTTCATCGTAGTCAACCTGATGTCCGTCAAACTCCGGTCCGTCAACACAGGCGAATTTTCTCTGGCCGTTGATTGTGACCCGACAGCCTCCACACATGCCGGTACCATCAACCATTATGGGATTGAGGCTTACGATAGTAGGGATATTAAAAGGCTTGGTCAGGTTTGAGACCGCTTTCATCATTATAACCGGCCCGGCACAATAGATCGCATCTACACTGGTGTCAGGATCATCGATAAGTTCCTTCAGAGCATCGGTTACCAATCCCTTTTTGCCTATGGAACCGTCATCCGTGGTTAGGATCAACCGATCACTCACCGCTTCAAGCATATCCTGCAAGATGAGCAATTCTTTGGTCCGGGCACCGATAATGCTGATGATTCGATTGCCAAATTCTCGCAATGCGATCACCTGGGGATAGACCACCGCTGTTCCTAAGCCACCACCGATAACAACTACGGTCCCGTATTTTTCAATATGACTCGGTTTGCCCAGCGGTCCTGCCACATCCTGAAAGGAGTCGCCTTTTTGCAATTGCGTCATCTCTAAAGTGCTCTTGCCCACGGTTTGGACAATCAAAGTAATGGTCCCTTTCTCATAATTTACATCAGCCACCGTAAGTGGAATTCGTTCAGAATGCTTGAAAGACCGTACTATGGCAAATTGCCCACATTTTCGTGTTTTGGCAATGCGGGGAGCTTCAATTTCATACAGGGTCAAATTAGGCCCCAGCGTTTGTTTGTCGATAATTTTATACATTAGCGATTCACCCCAGCATAACGTGGTTAATTATGAAATCTCGATGTAGTATTAGTTAAACTGCGTTTTTCTTCCGCCTTCTTACATCTTAGCAAAGAACATGCATGCTGTAATACGTGCATTATAAGGGGATTAGCAGGCCACGCAAGCCATTTTTTGGGCGGCCCTAAAACAACAACAATCCACCAGCGTTTCGGGGGGATTCCCCTGATCTCATCCCTTTTTGTATTTTGGGGTTAAAGATGGTCTGTCAGAGTGCCGATAAACCCGGTGCTAACAGCTTCTTTTTTGGGCATTGTCTGACAGATGACGTCGTGTGTCGCCATCGATCTGATAATGCCTTTTTTTTGGGGGTATGTGGTGGAGTTCGCGAGCAATTTGGCCGGGGCAGCCTGTTTTTTTTGTGGGATTTATCCGTGGGAATGTGGCGTTGTGCGTTATCTGGTGTAGCCAAGAGATTCGATCGCCTTGATCTCTTCTGGAGTACGCCCCCGCGGCCCGGCCACCGAGTCGAGACCGAGGAGGTCTTCATTGTGAATACGGATCAGTCTGGTTCTCAAGTCATTGGCCTGTGCCCAGTATTTGGTGTCGTTAAGCAAGTTATGTATTTCGTCAGGGTCGGTCGTGATGTCAAATAATTCGAATTTCTTGTCCAAAGGGGTATAGATCAACTTGAGACCATCGAGCACTATGGAAAACCGTGGGAACAGGATTTTGTCCCTGATCATGAGCGACTTCATTTCAGCAAAGATTTCCCTTTTTGTTCCGGTGTCTCGGCGGAGGTCTCGACCGCGAAATCGCGGGTCAAAATTGAGGCCCAGGACGTTGAAGATGGTGGGTAGAATGTCGAGATGCTGGACAAAATCCGTTCTTCGGCCGGTCAGTTCGCTGCCGTATTTTATGATAAGCGGCACGTGGACCTGATTGCGGTAGAGGTATTCACCATGAGCGAAGAAGTAATTGTGTTCGCCCATGCCCTCACCGTGATCGGATGAGAATATGATCAGGGCGCTGTCATACAAGCCAAACTTTTTTAATGCGTCAGTGAGGCGTTTGAAGTGTTCGTCCTGATAGCGTATCTCGGCGTCATATTGGGAAAGATAGTAGTAAAAGTCTCTGTGGTCGCCCAATTGCTGGTAGCTGGGGATACCGCCGCGACCGCCAAAGGCTAACAAGCTGCTGCCCTTTGATGAAGAGTTTACTTTGAGATTTCGCGGTTTCTGGTCGGGATTTTGGAACTGGTCGGCAAAGGGTTTCGGTGGAGTGTAAGGTCCATGCGGATCCTGATAGTGGATCCACATAAACAGTCGATCCTTGTGAAACTGTTCGATCAACTCAATAGCCCGGTCGGTGGTGTGTTGGGCGATTCGTTCCGGCCAATTTCGGATGAGTTCTCGCTGGTCCATGGTGTCGTCGTATATCATAAAGCCCTGTTCAAAACCTTCTCCTTTTCTCAAAAGATAATTGCCGATTACGGCAGTGGTTTTGTATCCCTGCTTTTGGAGCATTTCGGCGAGCGTTTCTACGGCCGGTGGTAACTGAACGCTTTCGGTGATTTTGGTTTCGTGTGGCAGGAATCCGCTCAGCATAGAAGCAAAACTGGGGCGAGTTTCCGGGGCATGGGCAAAACAATTCTCAAACAGAAGTGAGTCCTGAGCAAATTGATCGATATTTGGAGAGGTGTTTTTGGAGTAGCCGTAGCATCTTAGGTGGTCGGCCCTTAGGGCATCGACGGTAATGAGAATAATAGGTGGGGTCTGCTTGGCCTGAGGGATGTGTTCGGGGGTTGGGGACTGGTCGGATTCACTGGAGCAGCCCGCCAGCAGAAAGACCGCCAAGATAACAGCCCATACCCGCAAAACAATATAATTGGTTGATCTAGGGTCCATTTTGTACCCGTACTGAACGAAAGGGCCGGATCCCCGTGTTATTTCTCTGGTCAAGGCCCAAAATACGCACAAGATACATCCTAGCGTAGAAAAGCTCAAAGAGCAAGAATAAACGTGATATGGCCCCCCGCAACCAGAAGTATAGCCCAAATCAGGTCCAAAGCCTAAGCGGCAACCTGAAATCCCCTCTTAACTATATTCGGCACAAGCACTTATGTCGAGCAAACCCTGCCAGTCAAACCAAACACAAATTGCGTAAAACACCCCCTCGACGGCAAAGGCCTACGAAGGAATCGAAAAAATAGGAAATTAATCGCCATATTTCATTTTGACGTTATATTTCGATATTTTTTATTTCGTTTCTATTGATTATTACGTTTGCCGGTGTTAAAATGCTTTGTCAGTTTGTGCGTTCAGTATTATAATATGGTGGTCTTAGGAAAAAGTGTGATTGTTACGAACGCCGGATTGAACGTCTAGTTGTAAGCATATTCTGACTTTTAGCACCATACAGGAGATTGTCATGAACGGAAAAACCAATGAAAATCAGCGAATCTTGACAAACGCCGCACCCACGGCACTACATCGCCGCATCGCCGAGAGCCTCACCGGGCAGGTTACCAACGGACAACTGAAACCGGGGCAAAAACTACCCTCCGAGCGATATATCGCTCATCAGTTTGGCGCGTCACGTGCTACGGTCCGAACCGCATTGCAGCATTTGGAACAGTCCGGCCTGATTACCCGCCGCGACCGGCGCAGTGCTGTGATAGCTATCAGAAGAGACATTACGCCCCATCTGCGCATTGCCTGTAGCAGCGGTCGGATTGTCAATATATTCCGTCGCCTGAGCGAAATGCAGATTCTGCCGCCACGCTGCCAACTCCAACTGCTCGATCTCCAGCAGAGTGGCGTCATCGGACAAATCCTGACACAACCGGTCTGCGGTGCGGATATCCTTATTTGCGAACAGGAGTATGTCCGTTGCCTGCGCAACCAACCGGACCTGTTTTACCCACTGTCCAAAAACGTGCCGGCAGAAGCGGAACTAAAGGAGACTTTGCTGAAAAGTTTCGCCGAAAATGGTCAGTACATCGCCATTCCGTTGAGTGCTTCTCCCATGCTGCTCTACTACAATAAAGCTGTGTTCCGTGACCACAAAATGAGAATGCCCTATGGTGCATGGCAATGGGACCAACTTATGCAGTTCGCGCAACGCTTTGCCGGTGAAGGAATATACGGCTTCCAATTTCGGCCGACCTTCAGCCACATGGCGGACCTGATGTCACATCGCGGATGCGAACTTTACCAAAACGACGGCAGGATCGCCGTTGCCAGCCCGGTTTTCGAAGATACCCTTCGTTTCATACATAATCTGTTGTACGTCAATAAAATATCACCCGTATCACCCGTACGGACTAAAGCCGACCAGATCAACCTTTTTGCCCAGCGCCGCTGTGCTATGGCCGTGGACGGCTTTGACATGTTTGGCCATTACCATCAAACTCTAGGCGACGACTTGGCCGTAACCGTTTTACCTGGCGAAACCATCGGTGGCAGTATCACTTCCGGCCTGGTCGCGCTGGTTATGGCGGTTCCCGAAAACCTCCAACCCATAGAAGACCTGCTCAGAACACTGCTGAGCACCAGCACCCAGCAAACGCTGGCACAAATAGGTGCAGGACTGCCGACCCGCAACGGAATGTTGAACCATGACTCGCTGGAAACGATGAATTTCCCTGCCCGCATAGTTGACACGTTCCTCAGTCAGGCGGGCAATTTCCAATATGCCAATCAGCCGAGTTCCCTTGACTACAAAACCGCAGCCGAAAATCTCTTCCTGGAACTCTGGCTGAGACTGGACAAACTCGACAGCATTTGCCAACGATTCCGGCAACTTTAGAAATAACACGATAATCCCGGCTACTAAGAGCGATCATCATTCCTGAGCCAGCAGTTTCTGCTGACGGTGCTTCTCGCGCATAAACAGCAGCACCACCCCCGGCCCGAAGGCCCACAACAAAACCGTACCGCCAAATATCAAACCTGTATATGACCCGCGTGCACAGTAACAATCTTTGTTGTGCGGATTCCAGGCGTAAACCCCCGTCGCCACAAAAAGCTCCAGAAAACTGCCCGCCACCAGCCCCCGAACAACCTTGCCCAACTGCGTATAGCGATCTGCCTGCCTCCAATAGACAGCAAAAGCAACTATCCATCCCCCCCATACAACAGCCATCCCAATCCAACAACCAATAAACCCGATTTTGTCCATAAAAGCACTCTCTTGGGCTATTTCAAGCAGTGCCAAGACCATACCGACCGTCAGCAGCATAGCTGCAAACCCCGCTGCTACCACTGCAGACCGCATCGGCCGACCGGAGGGCGTCAGCTTGATCTGCCAGCCTCGCCCGGGACGCAGAAACATCCACTGGGTAAGCAAAAACACGCCCAGGTACAAAGCAGCATTTGCAACAATCAACCCTCGGTTAAGATCACTGTTGTCAAAATCACCGAACAGCCACATAGGCGTACCGACCAAACCAGCTTCTCTATCAAGCGGCGGTATCATAAAAATCCACCCAACCCCCGCTGCAAAACAAAGCGATCCGACAACCAAAATCACCCAACGCAAACGATACGCAATTGATCCGGCCCTGGTCATAGCTCATCTCCCTGCAGGCATCGAACCTGGTTAATCACCCGTTGTCTCGCTCTCGCCCTGCTCATTTCGTGGCTTTTGACATTTCCAGCACGCCGAAAACTGCTCCTCGACAACCTCTCCGCAACCGGAACACGTCCATGTTTCGCTCTCAGACAAATCGTCAGGCTTTTCGTCATCGCGATCTCGCCTGGCAAACTCATCCACAACCACCATCGCCCGTTCGACGTCCTCGGAATTAACCCACACCCCAGGCCGTGTCTCCTCGGTCAACGGCAATTCGCCGCGCGCCGCCCCCAAGATCTCTCCCAGCACCTGCGCCCGAATGCCCTGAGCTTCCAGAAGATTACGTACAAAATGAGCCTCCATCGAATCCTCACCGGTAAAAATCTTTTCCATGGCTTAACACCTCTGAAATCTTATTTGCACAAGGACAGCCTTCAGTTCATAAGGTACATTTGCGGTCTGCTAACTTTTAATCAGGCTCATCACCTCAGCCCGGCTGCGGGCATCGGTACGGAATCGGCCCAGCATCGCCGAGGTTACCATTACGCTACCGGGTTTTTTGACGCCTCGGATTGACATACAGGTATGCGCCGCCTCCAGCACCACCGCCACCCCCTGAGCGTTCATCTCATTCATCAAGAATTCCGCGATGTCGGTCGTCATACGCTCCTGCATCTGCGGACGCCGGGCAAAATCAGTCACAATCCTCGCCAGCTTACTCACCCCGATCACCTTACCCCGCGGCATATATCCCACATGCGCCTTGCCCATAAATGGAAGCAGATGATGCTCACACATACTATAAAACGGTATGTCTTTGAGCAGCACGATTTCATCGTAGTTCTCTGTAAAAACGTTTTGTACGTGTTTACGAGGGTCATTTTTCAGCCCCGAAAAAAGTTCCATATACATCCGCGCTACCCGATTTGGCGTGCCTTTGAGACCATCCCGGTTCGGATCTTCACCTATCGCCTCCAGGATGTCCCGCACTGCTTTTTCGATCCGCTCGATATCAATAGAATTCTTATCTTGCATTTGTCCACCTGCTAATCCATTCATTTACTTCTCAAATATTCCATCACCAAACGCACTGCAAAACCCGTAGCACCCACGCCGCGATACGGTTTTTCCGCATCGGTATCAGCCACAGCCGCGATGTCGATATGCGCCCACGGCACATCTCCCACGAAATCACCCAAAAACGCCGCTGCGGTACAGGCGCCTCCTTTACGATTACTTATGTTCTTCAGATCCGCTATCTTGCTCTTCATTTCCGCGAAATACCCCTCATCCGAGGGCATAGCCCACACCAAATCGCCGCTGACCTGAGCCGCATTCTCCAGCTTACTCTTCAGGGCCGCATTATTGCCGAACAGCCCCGCATAATGAACCCCAAGCGCCACCACACATGCTCCCGTCAGCGTCGCCATATCTACAATTGCTTTTGGTTTCATTTTTGCTGCGTACGCCAGCGCATCGCACAGAATCATCCGTCCTTCCGCATCGGTATTTTGCACTTCTACCGTCTTGCCGCTGTAGGTTCGCACTATATCGCCCGGCCGATAGCTGGTATGGCTGGGAAGATTCTCTGCCGAAGGTATCAGTCCCACGACATGTAACGGCAGTTTCATCGCGGCCACCGCTTTCATAATCCCCAGCACCGCACATCCTCCGGTCTTATCAAACTTCATCTCTTCCATGTTCGCCGACGGTTTGATACTGATCCCTCCGCTGTCAAACGTCATCGCCTTGCCGACTACCACCACATCAGGCCCTGTCTTCTGATTGCCGGTTCGTCGGCCTTTATGTTCCAGCATAATCAATCTCGGCTTGCTCGCCGAACCGCTACCCACCGCCAAAATACCATTCATCCCCATATCAGATAACTTCCGTTCATCAAATATCTTACATTTCAAACCAACCTCCCTCGCCAGTTTCTGCGCCTCCCGCGCCAGACTTGGCGGATTAATCTCATTTCCCGGCTTATTGGCTATTGTTCGAGCGTAGTTTTGCCCCTCACCAAGAACCACCCCAACTCTACGCCCCCGATTGAGTCCTGTCACTGCGGACGCTTTCGGCTCCACAATCGTCACCCGCATTGTGGTATCCTTTTGACTGTTATCTTTCGCCTCTGAAAGATATTCCTGATAATCGTATCTGCCAACAATCGCACCTTCGGTGACCGCCTGACCCGCCTGCTCAGCGGACAACTTCACCCCCCCCGTCCCATGCACTGCCAAACCCAGCCGCGCCACGGCCAGTTTCTCGGCCGTCCTGGCTGCGGTACCGGCCGACTGACGCAATCCATCCAGCTTGAATTTGTCCTTCTGACCCAATCCCACCAGCATAATTCGTTTGCAGCCGACCTTGCCTGACGTATATAACACCGCTGTCTCATTAGCTTTACCGGTAAAATCACCCAGTTTCAGCACATTTTTCAGTGCCCCATCAGCCGTCTTGTCCAACTGTACCAACTCCGCGGGCAGACGCTTGGCACCCTCAAACAACCCCACCGCCAGCATATCGCCCTTATATTTATCCAGCCGAACCTGAGAGACTGTAACTATCGTTCGTTTTGCCTTTTTTGCCATCTTGCGATACTCCTATGAAAACTCTTCTAATTTCGTAATTTTACCATTTCAGCGAGCGACCAACGGGAGCGGCTCTTTGCTACTCATCTGGAACATAAAAAGTGGCCATGCCACCTCCTGTGTTAAAACTTGACCCGGAAAAATCCTTTTTCTATCCTTACGACCCCGGCCCATTACGGCCTCACGGTCGATCCTCGTCTTTCCTTCCTGCATACTATATCACGAACACACCGGGTTTCAAAGCTCATAAAACAATAATTTTGATCACCACTGGGATACCATACCCATTGACGGCAAAACAGCCCAGTCCAATAATAATCTCCACAAACCGCCAAAATAATAAACCAAATCAACAACAAACCCGCTTATCGCCCCTGACAACCCTGCGAAGCCGATTCCCGGCCATTAACCAAATATTTCACGCCATTACCGCTTGACAAATACCATTTACAAGCCGATACAAAAAACGGCATTGCTTTACATACAAACTCGCTTTGCCAAGACCTCGATATTTGGCGAATATTCAAAAATGCGGAAAGGATTGAACCATGACGCAAATATCATCTGACAATATGGAAACCATCGTTCAACGAAATACTCACGAACTGCTACAGATTTTCGAATCGGCTGAGGATCTGCCAACTTTGCCGGAGATTGCCGTGCGACTTCAGGAAGTGGTCAACGACCCGGACAGTAGTGCCGCGGACGTCGCTCGCCTTATTGAGGACGACCCGGCCATCGCTTCGAAGGTCCTCAGAATGGTCAATTCGGTCTTTTACGCACCTGCCAGGGGTGAGGAAATCACCGAACTTCAGTCCGCCATCGCTCGATTGGGATTCGTCACCGTAACCAATATCGCACTGAGCACCAGTGTATTCAAAGCCTTTTCACGCGTGCGGAAACCCGTATTCGACCGGCACGATTTCTGGCGACACAGCGTCTGTGTTGGTATCGTCACCACAGTACTGCGCGACTACCGCATCAACAATATCAGTCAGCACATTACCCGCGATGTTGCCCATCTTGCCGGCATTGTGCACGACATTGGTAAAATCCTCTTCGAACGTTACGCCAACCCCGAATTCCACCACGCCATCAAAAGTGCCCAAACCGAGGATATCCCCATTATCAAAGAGGAAGCTCGTATCATCGGCATGGGACACGACGAAGCCGGCGCCTGGCTGGCAGACAAATGGAAACTCGGCGCGGAAATCCAGGCCGTCGTCCGTTGGCACCATGAGCCTCTATTGTGCCCTGACGAAAATATCCAGCCCCTGGTCAAACTGGTCCACATGGCCGATTACATCTGCCACAGCCAGAACCTCGGTGACAGCGGCAATCCCAACCCAACCTACGACCAGCACGTCCGGGAAGAACTCAACCTCACTCCCGACAAAATCGGTGAAATTATGGGCATCGTTGAGATCGAGGCCACAAACTCCGAAATCCTGCTGTCGCTGGAACAATAAAATAAAACGATAACAACCGACTGTTTATTATCTGTCGTGGCGGTGCGTGGCCCGGAAGGGAGAAAACATCTTGGCAGGGGCATTATTCCTTTATTTGCCCCTGCCTTCCTTTTTATCGACACCGCGACAAACAACACCAATTATACCCAGTTGTGAGCTATTCTGTTATCATGGCCTGCAGATATTCAGCAATTTCCGAAAGCTTGCCAACCTCCTCATCCAGTTCACGGTAGGATATAGCGCCGGCCAGAGTAGAAAAGATCAGTTCCGCTAATCTCCGGGCGTCAAATCTTTCACTTACGGCGCCGGCCTTTTGGGCATCGCTGATGATCTCCTCCCAGAACTCGAGCAGCCAATTAACGATCTCCCTGATACGCTCCGACAGATCGCCTTCCTGCTGGGCCACCTCTCCCGCCAAACGCACCAGCAGCAGACAGTTACACCATTGACCCGATTCGTTCAACGCGACAATTCGCCTGAGCATCTCCTTCGGACGCTCACCCGGCCCGGCACTACTTACCGGCTCGATTACCAACTGCTGATAATCGCTGCGCAACTGCTCTATAATCGCCAGAGCCAAATCTTCCTTACTCTTGAAGTGATGATAAAAAGCACCCTTACTGACCGAGACCGCCCCGATAATATCGCTGGTACTGGTGTGAAAATAACCATGAATGGAAAACAGCCGAGCCGCCGTCTGCAAAATATCGCCGCGTGTCTGTTTGCCTCTGGCATCTTGGGCCATGACTTTGACCTCCCAATTAAACAGTCAGCCCGCCAGTCTAATACGCTAAATGGAATTTGTCAAGACCGTGAAAAACTCGACCCAACCAACTCAACACAAAATAATACCTGGACGCTGAATCTAACGATCGTCGGACGTGATTTTATCCCCCTTCAGTCAACGTGGATTGTGGATTATTGCGCTGCTGCTATCTTGCAATCTTGTCTTCCACGTAGCGCTTGGCTTTAGAAGCATAGAAAATGGCCAACTCGTTGGCTTTTTCGACCCTGCCGGCCGCATAGTCAAAATCAGCCATCTCACAGCGTTTCTTGCTGTCGAGCATATCTTCCAGACGAACCTTGCCTGGAACCAGCAAAAACAGCATGGCTATCGCCCCGGCGAAAAACGCCAGCAACATTCGTAAAATTGTTCCCTGTATTCCTCTTCTCATAGCTACCTTAGTTTCGGGCCCTCCCTGGCAAAGGCCCTCATCAATATTCTAACATCTTAGACCGTAATTAGCAAGCGATTTGTCGGGAATTGCGTTGATATTAACTCTGTCAGCTTCAAAATAATACGATTTTGCCGATTATGCCGGTCGTACTTTTTTGGGCACCCCACTTTGCCACTGCCGGCTCCACACATACCACCTTACCGGACAGATAGTTAAGATGCTTTCGAATCACGAAATTCAATACAAACTCGAACAGTTATGCATATAAAGTCTTCATACATGTTGCCGAAAAATCTCTTTCAAATTCTACCTAAAACAGATAAAATAACCTGCCGACCTGTGGAAACAGATAGATTTATGAAAAACCCCGGGCTCCACTGTTTGGTTTCGGCCTCTGTCGGTCTGGAGCATAGGAATATATCAGTAACCGACCGGACAAGGAGAAAATATGAAAAAGTGCAATGTCAAATGCAACATCTTGGTGATATTGATCGCGGGATGCCTTCTAACAGCAAAAGCCGGTTCATCTCCGGCAGATTACCAACCGGGCAACACCATATCTGTATCTGCTGACGATACATTCCAGGATATAATTTCCAAAGCGGCTCATGTGGTTCCATCAGCCAGACAATTGGCCTGGCAAAAGTTGGAATTTCAGGCCTTTATTCATTTTGGAATGAACACTTTCACCGATCAGGAATGGGGCAGCGGCAAAGAAGATCCGAAACTGTTTAACCCCGTCGAGTTCAACGCCGACCAGTGGGTGTCGGCCTTCAAGGCCGCGAGCATGAAAGGGGTGATCCTGACGGCCAAACATCATGACGGTTTTTGCCTGTGGCCCAGTAAATACACAGAACATTCCGTTAAAAACAGTCCCTGGAAAAACGGCAGGGGAGATGTGATGCGAGAATTGTCCGAAGCCTGTCGGCGTGGTGGTCTGAGTTTCGGCGTGTACCTTTCTCCGTGGGACAGGCATGAACCCATTTACGGCGATTCGCCACGCTATAACGAATATTTCCGAAACCAATTGACGGAGCTTTTGACCAATTACGGTGAAATATCGGAGGTGTGGTTTGACGGAGCCTGCGGAGAAGGGCCCAATGGAAAGCGGCAGATATATGATTGGGGCAGTTATTATAAATTGATTCGGCATTTGCAACCCGGAGCGGTTATTTCTATCGTAGGTCCCGATGTGCGATGGTGCGGAAACGAAGCCGGCAATACCCGTAAAAGTGAATGGAGCGTTCTGCCGGCGCGAAAAATTCCGGAAAATTTCAAAGGCGATCCGGCTTTTGGTCGGCTTCTGGTAGATGGACATAAGAAAGATCTGGGCAGTAGAGAAAAACTTAGAAATGCCCAGGAACTAATCTGGTTTCCAGCCCAGGTAAATACATCTATTCGACCGGGCTGGTTTTACCATGCCAATCAGGATAATCAAGTTAAGTCATTGAAACATCTCCTAGATATTTATTACACCAGCCTCGGTGGTAATGGGCAGTTCCTTCTGAATATACCGCCCGATGCCCGGGGTTTGATCCATGAAAATGATGTGGCCCGTTTGAAAGAGCTGGGTGATATCCTGCGGGAAACATTCAGGAGAAATTTAGTCAAGGACGCCAGAGTTACAGCCTCGCAGGTCCGCGGCAATGATCCTCAATATGCCCCGCAAAACATTGTTGATGGAAAAACTGATACGTATTGGCTTGCGGAGGTGGCAACCGAGGCCGCCACCATCGAGTTTGACCTGCCCTCGGCCAAAACATTCAATCGGGCGATGCTGATGGAAAATATCAAGGTTGGCCAGCGGGTCGAACAATTTACACTCGAAATCTGGAACGGACAACAATGGCAGGAAATCGCTCAATCCACGGTGATTGGATACAAAAGGCTTTTACGTTTTTCAGAGGTGACTACGCAAAAGGTTCGTATAAGAATTTTGCAATCCCGCCTTTGTCCGACGTTGAGCGAATTTGGTCTTTACCTGGAACCCCAAATTCCGATTACTATCCGTGATATTGGCGCCATCCGTAACAAATAGGAGAAGTAGCATGTCACCCGACCAAAAAAAACTTTCCCGTCGATCCGGTCCAGCGGAAGCTGGTAACTTGCCGGCTATGGTGTTGCTTAACGCACAACATCCTCGTACAAACGGGTATAGGCATCGATCATGGCCGACAGTGAAAAATGACGCCGGACATGCCCTTCGGCCGCACGGGCAAGACCGTCGGCATACTCAGGATCACTAATCAGCCTGTCAATAGCGACGGACAACGCCTGTATATCACCGGGCGCCACCAGCAGCCCGGTTCGCCCATCTTCGATCATATCGATCAGACCGGGACACCTCCCGGCAACTATCGGAATCCCGCCGGCCATCGCCTCCAGAACAGACAGACTCATACCTTCCCATCGGCTCGGCTGAACAAATATATCAGCCGTCTTCAGCCACCGCTCCACATCGCGTCTGCAGCCCATAAACCAAACACGATCTGTCAGCCCCAACTGAGCCGTTTGCTGTTCGAGACTCGCTCGTAACGGCCCATCGCCGATAATCACTAGCTGCGGATCGTCTTTGCCGCGAAGCTTTGCCACAGCATGCAGAAGGATGTCGATATTTTTTACCGGGTCCAGTCTGCCGACAAAAACAAGTGTGACCTTGCCGGACCCGATACCGGCTTCGTCTGTGGAAAAACCTTGCACCCCGCTAAACCGCTCGCAATCGATACCGTTTACGATCACGCGAAGCCGCTGATTGGGAACCCGGCTGAACCTGTGCACATGCCGACAAACCGACTGAGAAACACACACGGTAGTCTCACTCAAACGGCACGTAAGGTTCTCAGCGATCACGTGCCAGCTTTTCGCCTGCCCGGCCGTATGAACGGTGGCAATGACATGACCGGCATTACCCGCCAGAGCGACAACCCGGCCGACCACATTGGCGTGCACCAATGAGCAGTGCACAATATGCGGACGATAAGAACCGATCAGCCTGGCCAACCGACAAAAAACGCGAACATCCCACCAGCCTTCAGCCCCCAGGCAATACGTACGAATCGACCTGGCACGCAACTCTTGGGCTACCGGCCCAACGCCTGCCAGACACGCGACTCGCACTTCAAAACGCGATGCGTCAAGCCCGCAAGCCAAATCCCTGACAAACAGCGGAGCGCCGCCCACCTCAAGATCCGTAATCAACATCAAAACTCGTATCTTCACAATGCAAAAACCATCACAATCTACTCATCTGCCCATTTACTCATTCACTCACTCACAACAATCCGCAGAGTATCGTAAGCAAGTTCTATATCGTTCGGCAGATACTTCTCCCATTTACGATGACTCACCTGATGGGTTACGTGAACAAAATAAGTCCGCTTGGCTCCGATACGTTCAGCTATCTCGATTGCCTGATCGATTGACAGGTGTTTGGGATGCGGTTTGGGCCGCAGCGCTCCCAGCACCAAAACATTTAAGTCGGCTAACTCCCCCTCCGCCGCTTCCGGCATACCACTTATATCAGTACAATAAGCCAATCGGCCGATACGATACCCAGTTACGTTCTCATGACCATGTGGCAGGAGAAGAGGTTTTACTTCATAGCCGAACAACGAAAACGAATCGCCCGGAACAATCGTATTAAAAATCAAATGCGGCACATCGGGATTATCGCCTGCCCGCTCGGCCAGGGCGTAACCAAACACCTTATTCAACGTTACCAGATGTTCCGCCGACGCATACAGATCGATAGAATTGCCCTGAATCTGATTAAATCGGCGCAAATCATCCATACCGAAAATGTGATCGGCATGGGTATGTGTAATCAAACAGGCCTCCATCCTGCGAATATCGTTTTGTAAACACTGCATACGCAGCTCAGGCGTAGCGTCAATAAGCACATTATGACCGTCCAGACTCACCACGGCGCTGGTCCGCATACGCTTATCGCGTCGATCGGTACTGCGACAAACTTCGCAATCACAACCGATAATCGGCACACCGTGGCTCGTACCCGTACCTAAAAATGTCAACTCTATTGCCATGCAAAAAATTGCCGAAAAAGTTGGAAATAACATTGACTGCTAACCGAACACATCTTAAGCTGTGGCAGAGGCGTTTGTCAAATAAATTCGCGGAAAAACAGTTAGACTTAGCTGTTCGATTTATGTATCATCCTGGGAAATAATCTGGAAGCTATCAGCATACTCACTCAGGCGGGCTGTGTAGCGGTTGTAGGGCAGATGACTAAATATTTACCGTTTTTTTAAGGATGTTATCAGATGAGTACAGAACTATTCGGATATGCAGGTAAAATATTGAGAATCAACCTGACGGACAATAGCGTTTCCACCGAACCGGTTAACCCCGACGACTTAAAGCTCATGCTCGGCGGTGTTGGATACGCTGCCAAAGTCCTGTATCAGGAGCTGGAAAAAGGCATCGACCCGCTTGGCCCTGAAAACAAACTCATATTCGCCACCGGACCGCTCAACGCGACCAGGGCGCCAGGGGCCGGTCGCGTCGAATTGTGTTTCAAATCACCGCTTACCGGCGGCTGGGGCGAGTCGAGCTGCGGCGGAGACTTGGCGGCGATGCTCAAAAAAGCCGGCTACGACCTCCTTATCATCGAAGGAAAATCAAACAAACCAGTATCCATCTCAATCAACGACGATGACATAAAAATCAAATCCGCCCAACACCTTTGTGGCAAAACCACCAGCGAAAAAATCAAACTTATCTCCGACCGGCTCAACGACAAAAAAGTCCAGATCGCCGTGATCGGTCCTTCCGGAGAAAAACTGATACCCTTTGCCGGCGTCGTCATAGGCCAGCGAGCCGCCGGAAGAGTCGGCGCCGGTGCCGTGATGGGTTCTAAAAACCTTCTTGCCATCACCGTCAAGGGAACCGGCGAAATCCCCATCGCCAAACCGCGGGAGTTTGCCGAAGCAGTCAAAAAATCCCAAAAAATCGTCCGCGACAACCCGGGCAGCAAAGGTTTCATGGAAAACGGCACCACCGGCGACATACCCAGTTGTGACGAAATCGGCGACTTCCCCACCAAAAACTGGCGAAGCAACTCATGGGGCAAAGGCGATGAATTGTACCGCCATTTTGCCGAGCATAACCTGGTAACCAACCGGGCCTGCTTCACCGGCTGCCTTATGCCCTGCGGAAGAGTAACTCACGTCAAATCAGGGGAATGGCAGACCCCCGAACACGAAGGCAGCGAATACGAAACCATCTGCGCCTTCACCGCCTTCATCCTTAACGAAGACGTCGATGCCGCCGTTCATGCTTCTTATCTGTGCAATGAATACGGCATCGACACCATAAGTATGGGCGGCATAATCGCCTTTGCCATGGACTGTTTCGACAACGGACTAATCACCACCGAAGATACCGACGGCCTGAAAATCAAATGGGGCGATCCAGATGTATTCATCGAACTGGTAAAGAAAATCGCACTGAAAGAACCGGGAATCGGAGAACTCCTCAGCGGCGGTACCAGATATGCCGCCCGGAAGATCGGAAAAGGCGCCGAGCAATTCGCCATACACGTAAAGGGCCTCGAAGGCCCCGCCCACGACGGACGATCGGGCAAAGCCCTGGCCGTATCCTATGGAACCGGCAACCGCGGCATGTGCCACATCCATCCTGTCGAAGCCATGGGATTCGACTGTGGAAAAAAGGATTTCGGAATGGGCTCACTGCTGGGACTGCCCGACCCCAACGACGTTGATCGATGGGACGAAAAAGGAAAAGGCGCCATCACAAAAAAACTACAGGACAACGGCATACTGCCTGACATCCTCGTCTGCTGCAAATTTTACATCTACGTCGGACTGGGCCCCAGACCGTTCGCCGAAATGGTCTCCGCACTGACCGGATGGGACATATCACCGGAAGAATTGCTCAAGATCGGCGAACGCGCCATGAACATCCAAAGACTATTCAACATCAGAGAGGGCTTTACCACCAAAGATGACCAGCTTCCACAAAGGGTGCTCAATGTTCCGGAGTTCGGCAAATACGCCGACATCCCCGAAAGCAGCATAAAAGACTACTCCACCATGCTCGCCGAATACTACCAGGAAAGAGGATGGGACAACCAAACCGGCGAACCCACTCCACAAAAACTAAAAGAACTGGGCTTAGCCTGACATGCTTTGCTTCATAGAAGGACACACGAAGCCAACCGGCTTCAGTCCGGCCCATCATTATCGCTGGTACAGCGGGCACGGTGTGACGCGTATAGCCGATCCACCGACCGTCGGACGACATCCTGACGTGCTGACCCGTCGAATGGCTTTTTCAGGTGTTTGCCCCGGCAAAGAAAATTGGATGAAATTCAGAGGTCGGGTATAGTTTGGTCGATAAACCCTTGAGAGTCCCATAATAATCTCTTGAAGTTGGCCTTTAACGCCAGGATCGAAGATATGGATTATTGAACTTGGAAAATTATGGCATAATGGTATCGGCCAGAAGGTAAAACATTTGGAAGGACCAGAGGCAAAGCAGAAAATGCGTATTTTGCATAAATGGTTGTTATTACTGTGGTTAGTGCTGCCAATGGCAGTTGATGGGCCGGTTCTCCTCGCTCAGGAGCAGCCTGGGTCAGAGGATGCGTCACATCAGCCGGACACCAGCAGGGCCAAACTGACCGGCCAGCGGATGATGCAAATCTTCGACTTTGAGGAACGTGGGATACACTTTCTGCCGCAACCGATGCACTGGTCTAAGATGGTGCTGGAAGAAGATTTTCAGCAATACTCTATGACGGCGGAAGGTTTTCCGCACTACTCGACGGGTCAGTTGGATAGCGAACATCATCGCAGTGGCCAATACAGTTTCGAGCTTGTCCCGGACGGAGCCAGTGTGGCTTTCGCCTATGACAGGCGGCAGATCCGGGCCAAGTCTGGCAGTGATTTTCAAGTTACCGGATACGTTCACTTTGAATACGGTAAGAACTGTCGGGCGCAGATAAGTTGTGCACTGGTTGACCGGTTAGGGCGAATAATACCCGGCAGTCCACATGTTTCCCAACTGATCGGGCAGGATGATCAGGCCCAGGACGGCTGGGCTCGGCTGGAGGTGTATGTACCGGGACAATTTCCCGATGCTCGCTACATCACCGTGGGACTGTGGGTGCTGCAGGAAGAGCAATGGAACAGTGAAGACATTGCGGTATCACAGATATTCCAGAACAACGTCAAAGCCTTGGCCTGGTTTGATGATATTGCGATCTATCAGTTGCCCAGGGTAATTTTGCGAACAGATCGTGACAGCAATGTTTTTGACGGAGATGAGACTGCCCTGTTGGAGGTAGAAGTAGAAGGAGTGGGTATTCTGGACTATTACATACGTTTGACCGTCCGGGCGTCCGATGGGCGGTTGATATGGAACGACAAATGGATGCTCACAGGAGTGGAAGGTCAAAGTAATGTTCGGACAATTCGGCTGGAAAATATTCCGGCAGGTCTATACAACGGGCAATTGGAGATTCTTACTGCCGATACGTTAGTGGCTACGCGAAGGCTGACATTTGCCAAACTGGCGAAATTCAGCGGAGGGGATGCATGGAGCGGCAAGGGATTTGGAATAATAAAAATGGAAAAAAACGAGGGAGACTGGAATACCCAGATAAACCTTACGAAAATGGCAAACGCGAAACTGTTGAAACTGCCCGTATGGCGCCGCCATGACGAAGAAGGTTTTTTGGAGAAAGATTTCGATTTAAGACTAATCGATCTGCAACGGCAGAACATTCAGGTTGTAGCGGTGTTTTCAGAAGTGCCTGACAGCCTGGCGATGAAGATGGATATCAAACAACGCGATTTGCTGAATGTGCTTAGTCAGGATGTTGAGTTGTGGCGTTTACCGGTAGCGTTTGTCCTGGCGCAATATGCACGCCAGATACCGTTCTGGCAGATAGGAGGCGATTTCGACAGGGGCTGGGGCAAATGGGATCCGCGGATACGGCCGGTGATTGATACAATACGCAAAGAGTTTGATGATATAGTACGCAATACGGTCATAGCGGCATCTTTGGACGGTATGTTAGAGATAAACGCCGGACAACTCGGAACCTCGTATGTGGCGATGAAAATATCATCGGCGATATCGCCGAAAGAAATTCCGGCATATTTGCAGAGCAGCCAGGGAAGAGGATTGAATGATATATGGGCAACCATCGAACCGCTTAGTTTGAAAGACTACCATCGCCGGGAGGTGCTGATCGACTTTGCCAAGCGAATCGCATACGCGAAAAAAGGACATGCCGAGGCAATTTTTATAGATCACCCCTGGGAGCAAAGGCAAAGTAACGCACGTACGGTAACCGAACCGACGGAACTGTTTTTGGTGTTTCGGACACTGGCCGATCAGTTGGGATCGATGCGTTATGTAGGTGAGTTTGAGATTCAGCCGGGGATTCCGGCTCTCGTCTTTGACGGAGACGGTCAAGGATGTCTTTTTACCTGGAACGAAAATTACGATCCGCAAAGCCCAGATGAACCACCTGAGTTGCAATTCTACCTGGGCGAATCGCCGGAAATGGTTGATCTGTTTGGAAATCGTACGGAATTGTCAGAGCAAAACAGAATAACCAGGTTTCGTTTGACCCAGTGGCCGGTTCTGATAAGCAAGATTGACAGCCGAATCGCTATGCTGCGTTCGAGCCTGGAACTGACCCCGTCGGTACTCGACGCGAGCATCTCGCGACAACGTCTGCAATTAAAATTTGTCAATCCGTTTAATACGCCTGTTTCCGGGCGACTTCGCTTTATGCTGAACGAACCTTGTTATAGAAACTGGAGGGTCGATCCGAGCACGTTGGACTTCGTACTGCAGCCTAACCAGGTATTCGAACAACAGGTTACCGTGAAGTTTCCAAGCAACGAATTGGGTGGGAAAAAAGACCTGAAGATACTCTTTAGTATCGATGCTAATCGAAGTTATAATATACAAACCCGGATTCCATTTGAAATCAGCCTGCTTGGAATTGACGTTAATCTTTTTACCAGGCGAATCGGCCAAAGCGATCTTCTCATACAGCAGGTGGTCACCAACGAGTCCGATAATGAAGTGAGTCTGCGCAGTTTCGTGGACCTTCCCGACCAGAGCCATCTGGAACGCTCCATACCACAGCTACAACCGGGAGCAACCGTGACAAAAGCATATCTGGTCAGAGACGCACGAAAATGGCGGGGGAAAATCATCAGAATAGGACTGGACGACCCAAAAGGAACCAAACGCGTTAATTATCACATCGACGTTAATTAGACTGTTGCGAAAATAACGTACCGCAGCCCCCCTCCACAATACACCGTACAAACGGCCGTCTCATCTTGTTTGGCTGTGGCAAATCCGAAAAATTGCGGATCATAACTCCACAGGCACGATTTGCATGAAATCGCCAATTTGCAAAGTAAACTCAACAGCACCGTCTGGTTCGGGACCGAGTGAGGCATTTTTGACAACGATTTTAAATATCCCTTTGTCGAGATCAAACAATGCACTGCTGATGGTACCGCCGAAATCTTTTGCTTTTTTGTATGTGTATTTATTGCCCGGGCCTTTTCGGATCAACCCGCCGATGGGGATGGAGTCACCGTAAGTCTCGCCCCAGTAAACGGTCACCTCCTGTTCGTTCAGATTCACAAAGCCATCCTCAAGGGCAAGTTCGCCTTGAACGGTAAGTGAGTCAGCGTTTTCCCGCCCTTTTTTGTCGAGTTTGAGTTTGACATTTTTGGCCATAACACGCATAAAATCACCATAGCCGCTTAAGAACGTTATAGGCAGAGCCTTGCCCTGCTCGGGAACCAGCCCCATAGCGTGATAATCGCCGATGGCAATCTCAACCGCAATGGGATAACTCAAACCAAAAAGATCGACTTTCTTGCCTGCGATGGAGAAGGTATTCTTTTTCGTACTGACATTAAAAGTAAGCTGATCCGTCCCATCGGTCGAACCTTTGTAACTGTGGCTGGTATCGCTGTCTTTCCAGCCATCAGCCTCCAGATCGATATCAACGGTATATGGCCCCACTCGAAGGGAAAGAAAATCGGCTGGTTCGGCTTGCTCATCTGTGGGCAGGTCGTCAACAATTCCCGCGACACTGAAGGAATCGCTTTGCGCTGTCTTACCGGCCTTGAAACTGCTCTTGCTAATGGTTATCGCTGTAGGCTGCTGGTCGAGAAACCAACCATCGCCGTCGAGATCGCCGGTACTATCCAAAACCTTCAGAACCAGCCCCATAGTCTCGTTATAATATGACTGCCCGGTCTCAGTATCGTCATCGTCAACATCTATTACTAAAACGGTTTCACCTTCAAAATCTTCAAACTTCTCAGCCGCCTCGGCGCTCAGGTTCGGCAGAACGTGCTCATCCTGATCATAGTTCTCGGTCATCAAACTAAAATAAGAATTGTCCATGGTGCTGAAAGGTATAATCTGCTGAAGTGATTGAGCCTTGAATTGGACTTGGCCATTTTCGACCAGCATAAATATCCAGCAGTTACCGCGAGTGTCCCGGGCCGCCAGAATACAGAAACTCTCCTCATTTATCCGCGGGTTATAGCTTTCATCAATTCTCAGACAGTTGACACCCAGCATCTGCTGGTAGGAAGCCCTTTGGACATAGCCATGCCTGGTCAAACCTCCCTGGCCGCGATATGTACGAACCTCACCGGGCTTAGCACAGAGAAAAGGAACATCGCTCAGATCACAACTATCGGCAGTGAAAATGCGTACATAAGCCTGCTCGATGACCACGGGCGTTTGCGGAACATAGTTCATCAAACTGTTATAATAGGGAAACCAGGCTAAATCAGTGGGCGTCTCGGCAATGGCGTCAACCAGGTCCATACCGTCGATGACCTTACCTAAAACACAATAACCAACACCGTCGTAGGCGTAGGCGCGGTCCAGACCGATATTGTCATCCTGATTGATGAAAAACTGAGAACTGGCCGAGTCCGCCGCGTAAATGCGTGCCATGGCAAGCGTGCCGCGTAAATTGCTCAGACCATTAGCGCTTTCATTTATGATATTGGGATACGTAGGGGTGTTATAGCTCAGGTCAGGATAAAAAGCACCCGCCTGAATTATAAAGCCATTGATAACCCGATGAAAGACAAGACCATCGTAGAAACCATCATTGACATATTTCAGGAAATTTTCCACAGTGACAGGAGCATCATCGGGAAACAACTCTATCGCGATATTCCCGGCGATCTCGTCGTTGTTGCTGATTTGCAGAATTACCGGCGAATTATCGGCCCATACCAAACCGGATGATAGGCAAAAGACAATCAAAACCAGTAACAATTTTGCCAAATTTGTTGTTTTTTCCATATTTTTTTGCTCCTTTGCGTTGCAAAAACCCACTGTTTTTGTAACGCACAAAACCATCGCCCACAAAACCAGCGATCATCGTTCGGTTATACGTTTTATTGTTGCCTGCTAAGCCTTTATAACACTACTCTTTATCGACTAGTCGCTCGATCAGCTTGGCCAAATTCACCTGATTTTTGGCGATTTCTTTCTGGCGCAGGAAAATCGCAATGACCGCCATGGAAATCACTATTATCAAGACCCACATAATCTGTAAACCCCGATCCGGCAGCAGATTAAACTGCCGATAAATTTCCCCTATCTGTTTGGTGGTGTCAGTGGTGGCCTCGGCCAAAATGGACTCTGTTAACTGCATGGTACTCTCCTAACAACATAAAACAAAAAACCCTCCATGTTGCTGAGATTCTAGCAAGAAAACCAGAGAATAACAAGGCAAAAAAGCGGATTATCCGCAGGGTGGTATTGGGCCTTGAGTAGGTTATAATGGGAATATGGACCAGAGCCAGATGGAAAAATATATGCGCCAGGCACTGCGTTTGGCGACAAAAGGGGCAGGGCAGGTGGCGCCAAACCCGCAGGTGGCGGCGGTGATTGTCAAAGACGACCTGGTGATTGGACAGGGCTATCACAGACGCTACGGTGGGCCTCACGCGGAGGTCGAAGCGATAAGTGACTGCCACAGCAAAGGTAACAATCCGGCCGGGTCGGTGATGTTTGTCACATTAGAGCCATGCTGCCATCACGGCAAGACCGGCCCATGCACCGAAGCGATAGCCCAGGCGGGGATTGCACGCGTAGAAATAGCCACGCTGGATGAATTTGAGCAGGTGGCAGGCAATGGGGCAAAGTGGCTCAGTGACCACGGAATCGACGTGACCGTGGGCTGCTGCCAAAAGGAAGCCCGGCGGCTCAACGCCGGTTTTTTCAAATTGCTCAAAACCGGCCAACCCCAGGTAATATTGAAATGGGCACAAAGCACCGACGGCAAACTGGCCTGGCCGAGCGGCTCGCGGCAGCGATGGATCACCAACGAAAAGTCACGGCATCACGTACACCAGTTGCGCAGCCGGTGCGGAGCGATACTGGTGGGAATAGGAACGGTCAAGGCCGACGATCCACTGCTGACGGTGCGCCTGGCAGAAAAGAAAACCATCCAACCGATACGGGTGGTGCTCGACAGCAAATTGGCGATGCCCCCTGAAAGTAAACTGGCACAGACGACCGGCGATACGCCGGTGATAATATATACGCTGCAAGCGACGGTCGATAAAGAACATGAAAAAGTCAAAATGCTCAATGACCTCGGCTGCCAGGTGACGCCGGTAAGCGATCATCACGGGCGGGTCGATCTTGTGGCGGTGCTGACCGATTTGGGTTCGCGCGGTCTGACAGATTTACTGGTGGAAGGTGGTCCGACGGTATTAAAGGCGTTCTGGCAGCAGCGACTGGCCGATAAAGTAATGGTCTATATCGCCCCGGTCGTCATCGGCGGCGGCGAAGATGTCCCGACTATCGATTTTGCCGACGAGTTAGACAAACTCGAAGATGTTAACACCCAACAATTCGATGGCGATACATTGATTGAGGGATACGTCTGAGACTACAAGATAATTTCGCAGGTCAGGGGCTTGAGATTTTTCAGACCGGGTAGTTGCCGTCGGCCGAGACGGGCTTCGAAAATAATCTGGGAATCGGTGTATTCCTCGGCAATGATGGTGCCGTGGGTGTGCAGATAGCCACGTATGCGACCGTTGGCCTGGCTGCAAATGACCCGCAGATGCAATATTTCTCCGGTGACGTAGGTGCTGGCGGTTTCAATAAGCTGATCGATTCCGACGCCGGTGCGGGCAGAAAGAGCAATCGCGTCGGGATAAAGAGTAGTAAAGGTATCACAACGACTGGCAAGACCGGGCACGTCAATCTTGTTGAAGATCAGTAGGATGTCTTTTTCGTCGCAGTGCAGATCGGCCAGTACACTGTTCACCGCTTCGATCTGCGAGTCGGCTTGAGGGTGAGAGATGTCCACAACGTGAAGCAAAAGATCAGCGTGAATGGCTTCTTCCAGCGTGGCCCGAAATGAAGCGACCAGCTTATGAGGCAGATTGCGGACAAAACCTACCGTATCACTGAGCAAAGCGTACAGATCACCGCCCAGATTCCAGCGGGCGGTCTTGGTATCCAGGGTGGCGAAAAGCTGATCGGCGACAAAGGCGTTGGTGCCGGTCAGGGTGTTCATGAGCGTGGTTTTGCCGGCGTTGGTATAACCGACAAGTCCGACAGTAAAATGTTCACTGCGAGACTGAACCTGGCGTTTTTTGCGTTCGTCAACCTGCTCGATTTGGCGGCGCAAGGCGGCGATACGTTTATTGACCAGCCGTCGGTCGATCTCAAGCTGAGATTCGCCAGGACCTCTGGTGCCGATACCGCCGACCGCAGCAATCGCGCCGGCGCCACCACCGCCCACGACGGTATCCAGATGCGACCACATGTGGGCCAGACGAGGGTAGGTGTATTCCAGTTGAGCCAACTCCACCTGCATCCTGGCCTCGGCCGTGCGGGCTCGGGAAGCAAAAATATCAAGGATAAGCTCGCTGCGGTCCAGAACCTTGCAGTGGATGATTTTTTCGAGTTCGCGGATCTGGGCTGGAGAAAGGTCGTTATCGAATATGACGACATCGACACCATCCTGCTCAACTTTTTGAGCGATCTCCTCAGCCTTGCCTTTACCGATGTACAGAGCGGGGCTGACCCTGCTCCGCTTCTGTCGGACACGCCCCAATACTATAGCCCCAGCGGCTTCGGCGAGCGATTCCAACTCGGCAAGCGATTGGACAGCGCCCAGCGAACTGCCCGGTAATTCCACGTGAACCAGTAGGGCGGTCTCACTGGCCACTTTGAGGTTATTTCTTTTATTTTCCAATGGTTACAACAAATAGCGCTCAAGAGCGATAAAGTAAAAATCCGAACATAACTGTACGAATATCTCTTCATGGAGTATAGAGTTTAGGGTATGGTAATGTCAAGAGTTAATACCTGACCGCTATAAGGATTTTGTTTCATATTTTCTATAATTCGTTTCGAGTAAAGGAATTACGAAAATCAAGCCGGAAAAGTACCGATGGTATTGTGTTAACCTATCGAGAGAACGTAAGTTAAATACAAATTCCGATACGCTTAAATTGTATAACTCTTTGCGAATAAAAGAGTTGTGGTGTTTTGCCATGAAATATGAGTTTTTTTTACCAACTTTTTTGGGACGAATCACAGACGTTCGGCCACTAAGTAATATGAAAGGCCGAGTAATGAGCGTCTGTTTCGGCTGGCATGTAGTCTGGCTGGGACAGGAGGTGCCGGGTTGAGCGTTTCGGATGCGACTTTGGTACTTAAGACGCTGGAAGGTGACAAGGCGGCTTTCGGAGAACTTTACGACCGATATGCCGCATTGATTCGGGCTGTTTGTTATGATGTTACCAGAGATGTGACCGGGGCCCAGGATTTGGGTCAGGAGGTGTTTTTAAGAGCCTATGTAAAACTGAATAAGCTGGCTGATCCGGATCGATTCGGGCCGTGGCTGGTGGGTATGGCACGAAATGTTTGCCGGGAATATATTCGAGGCCGACTGAGAGACAGGCACGTCCTGGCAGGTTTGAACCCGGCGGAAACGATAACGGCCCAGAAAAGCGACTCAGATGAGCAACTACTGGACTTGAAAGAAGCGATCAGCAAGCTGAACGAGCAGGAGCGACTGGCTTTGCACGTTTATTATTTACAGGAGCAGGACGCTGAGCAGGCTCAAAAGATTTTAGGAATGTCACGTAGCGGACTTTATCGTCTGCTGGCCAAAGCGAGGAAGAAAATCGAAAAATACATAGGAAACCCGGAGAGTTGAGAATCACATGGCACATGAGAGAAACGAAAAAAATATGGATACCTTCGATAACAATCTAGTGCGTCGCTACGAAGAATTTACTCAGGGACATACGCAGTTGCGCCGTCAGCTTCTTGAGTCGCTTCCGGCGGATCAATGGGCCCTGGAGGCGTCCGTGGGCAAAGAGGCGTCATTTGTTGGAGTAAAGCTGCGTTTTGCGATTAGGGCAGCTCTGGCGGCAGCGGCGGTTTTTGCCATCTTCCTGGGGGCTATATCTTTGCTAAGCCCGGGCATCGAAGACCCACAGGCAGCGTGGGCGACAGCCATAGAAAAAACTACTCAATTACAAAGCATACATTTCACTATGACCACGCCCAACGGCGGTAAAGGTATCTCTGCCGAAATGTGGTGGCGACGGCCTGATAGTTTCCGCATGGAGATCGACGGTATTGTTCAAACCAGTGATGGCCGTAAACGCTATAATTATAACGATAAAACCAATGTCCTGGTGATCAGCGACGCGGAAGGACCGGGGCCGGAAATGGCGATCCTGAGCGAATTGGGAGGTCTGTTTTTCTCGGAGACATACACGCTGTCCGGCGATGTTACCAATAAGAGCGAAGTGCTCAGATGCGAAGAGGTGATCTATAAAGGAGAATCGTGCCTGAAGATCGTCTCGACCATGAATGGTGATCGCTTTGAATATATTCTGGACAAAAAAGAACGGTTGATCTACGAAGTCAAACGCTTTAGCGGCACCTCCGGCAAGCTGATGAGTCATGTTGTGGTGCTGGAAGCGGACAAGGAAATACCTGAAAGTATGTTCGAGATAGAAGCGAAAGGCGGAAAAGTTATAGATCGTCGCCTGAAGAAATAAAAAGTCAAAAGTGCGACGCGATAATTGCCGATAGCGGCATACGAGACAGTTAGATTTATCTTTACCTCAAACCCACGAAGGAGAGGTCCTCAAAGGTCCGGAACAGAGCCTTTGAGGGCCCCTTCGGGGCTTTTTTTTTAGGTGGTTAGATCGGTGGTAAGTCTGTGAATCGGTGGGGCGGGGGGGGGGGGCGGCGAGAAGGCAGATACGCGTAAGCGATTATTCCTGGTGGTTGGGAATTGTTGAGGTAAATCGCAGGCACCAAATGGAAGATAAGACCAGATGAAGACTACCAGAAAAAAAGTGCGAAAGATTCCTGGTACCATCTCTTTGTAACTATCTTACTTTACAAAGGATTACGGCAATCGGGGTGACAGGATTTGAACCTGCGACTTCCTGCTCCCAAAGCAGGCGCTCTAGCCAAGCTGAGCTACACCCCGCAAATAGGCGTTTCCCCATAGTAGCTTTCTTGGAGCGGACTGTCAACAACCCTTTTATATATAGTTGGAATAAAAGTGAAATCATTTTCGTTTGGGATTTTTCGGGTAAAAATTGACGCAAGCGTCTTTTTTTAAAAATTTTTCTTGACTAACTTCCAAACGTCTGATAACATGCCCCTTTCAGACAATGGATTGTGATCTAAGACCGACGGCAGGGATGCTTGCGTCGGTTTTTTTGTTTAGAGGATCAGGACGAAAGCACTATTCTATATGGTTTTTTGATTATGTAGGACTGGAACAAGGGAGATCAGCTTGGCGTTATGCCGCAAAACCATTCAATTTACGCCGAGCGGCGGAGGTAAGAAGGTATGGAGGCGGAATTAAGCGGGATGGTGTTTGAATGGCTGTTGGCCGACTGGGCCGGTTACGGAAATGACCCTGGAAATGTATTTCCGTCGTTGCGAGATATCGACCCTGCCGTGTTGAGCGATGAATTATTCCAGACCATCCAGGAAGCCCGACTTGCCAGAAAAGTCATTTGAATATCACTCAAACTGACCGGTTTATAGTAATAGCGATTGAGTCCTCATGGATAAATCCATCGGATTTGCCCCTGAGCAAAGCTGATCACTGTCATCGGCATGTCAAAATAGACAATTCGCCCGCGTATTCATAATTTTACCAGCAGGATTAGCGGGGACATTTTTTCAGATTATTTTAAATTTTCCTTGACGTGTCGGTCGATATTGTCTATAATGCTACTAGACAAACTAGAGAAAGGGAAAAAAATAATGAAACTGACCACAAAAAGCGAATACTCCATTTTGGGTCTGATCTATATAGCCCGCCAGAAAGAGGCGATCTTCGTGAAGATTGAAGATATTTGCTCGAAACATGATATTCCCAAGAAGTATTTGGAGCAGCTTTTCTTAATACTTAAACAGAATCGATACCTCAAAACCAGGCGTGGATCGGCGGGAGGATATACCCTGGCAAAGCCACCTTCACAAATCAGTATAGCTGAGATCATAAGGTTAATGGACGGGGCTTTGGCACCGACGGAATCCGTAAGCAAGTATTTTCACTCGGACACGCCTTTGTCCGGTGAGAAAAAAATCACAAAAGTATTCAAAGAAATCAGAGATTATATTTCAAACAGGCTGGAAAATCTGAAGCTTTCGGATTTGGTATGATCCCTGGATGTTTTTCGATAATAAAGGAGTGCAGACAAATTCCTGTGCCTTGTTTTTAATTACAGCCAGAAAGGCGGCAAAAATATGAAAATAATTTTGAGTAGTATATTGGTAACAGTTCTTTTGGTAGCCGGATGTGAAAAAAAATCAGAGGAGCAATTTGAAGGAAGTGAGCTAAATGGAACAATAACTATGTCTGGGGCCTGGGCGCTTTATCCTATGGCAGTCAAATGGGCTGAGGAGTTTCAGAGGATACATCCAAAGGTAAAGATAGATATTGCGGCCGGAGGTGCGGGCAAAGGGATGGCAGATTGCCTGGCTGAGGCAGTGGATCTCGGCATGGTTTCCAGAGACATCTTCCCTGCTGAAATCGAGAAAGGGGCTTATTGGTTCTCTGTAACCAAAGATGCGGTAGTGCCTACGGTTAACGAGAATAACCCTGCTCTAACGGAACTTATAACCAAAGGTGTTTGCAAAGAAACTTTTATTAAAATCTGGATTACAGGTGAGATCAAGAACTGGGGTGATGTTGCAGGATCAGACAGATCACACCAGATTAATGTTTATACTCGATCAGATGCCTGCGGAGCGGCTGAGACCTGGGCTAATTATCTGGGGCGAAACCAGGAGGATATTCTTGGAGTTGGAGTTTACGGAGACCCGGGATTGGCAGAAGCAGTAAGGAAAGATATTCTGGGGATCGGTTTCAATAATATTAATTACGTATATGACACTAAGGCTAAAAACCAGGTTGCCGGCTTAAGAGTATTGCCAATTGACTTAAATGGCAATGGCATGATAGATAAGGATGAGGATTTTTATAGCAGCCGCGATGACATTGTCAAAGCTATAGCTACTGGACAATATCCTTCCCCACCGGCCAGACTTTTGCATCTTGTTTCGCAGGGCAACCCTAAAAGAAAAGTCGTCAGAGAGTTTATAAACTGGGTTCTTACAGATGGCCAGAAATATGTTCCCGAATCAGGATATATAAATCTTACAAAAGACAAAATCCAGGAAGAGATAAAGAAACTTGCGAATAAGTAAACGTCCTAAGGAAGTATTTGCAAAGTCGTGTTTTCATGGGCATATATCATTGTAAAGAAGATCGACGAAATTATGCAAAATATAAGACTGTTAAAAGATAAAATCGCCGGCAGGTTCATGTTTTTTTTAACTATTTTCTCAGGGCTGCTTGTATTCCTGATAGCCATCGGGTTGTATATAAGGTCAAGACCTATCCTGGCTATCAAGCCGTTATCGGAATTGTTGTTTTCGACTTCCTGGCATCCTTTACGGGGTGAGTTTGGCTTTTTCCCGTTTATTATGGGGTCGATCTGGGTAACGGTTCTGGCGGTTGTTATTGCTATTCCTCTTTGTCTTTTGGCTGCTATATATCTTTCTGAATACGCACCGAAATACATTCGAGAGTCGGCAAAACCACTTATAGATTTGTTGGCTGGTATTCCATCGGTGGTCTATGGGGTTTGGGGCGTATTGGTTATAGTGCCGTTGATAAAAGATCATATTGCTCCATTTTTCGGTACTTTTTCTACAGGTTATTGTGTGCTGGCCGGAGGGATTGTTCTGGCAATAATGATTTTCCCTATAATTATTCATGTTTCTCTGGAAGTATTGCGCTCGGTTCCTTATGGAATCACAGAAGCCTCGCTGGCATTGGGCGCCACAAAATGGCAAACGATTAAGTATGTCGTTATGCGTAAAGCCATGCCCGGCGTTATTGCAGCTATTGTACTGGGATTGTCGCGTGCCTTTGGCGAGACGATGGCCGTGCTTATGGTGGCTGGAAATGTTGCCAAAGTTCCATCATCGGCTCTCGAACCTGCTTATCCTCTGCCCGCACTGATCGCCAACAATTATGGCGAAATGCTTTCGGTGCCACTTTATGACTCCGCAATTTTACTTGCCTGTCTGATTCTGTTACTGGTTGTATTGCTGTTTAATATTTTAGCCAGGGTCGTTCTGATCAAGGTTGAAAGGAGTATCCAATAAGGTGGACAAAAGAAAGATAGAAGAAAATATTTTTAAGGCATTAATGATCGCCTCGACCTGTTTGATCCTTTCGTGCCTTGTCCTTATATTGGCCGCTATCGTCGTAAAAGGGCTGCCTTCATTGGACCTTGCCATGATTACTCAAACTCCAAAAGGCGGATACTATCTCGGCAAGGAAGGCGGGATATTGAATGCGATTTTGGGTTCTCTTTATCTGGCGGGTGGGGCAACGATTTTGGCTATTTTTATTAGCCTGCCCGTTGCTCTGTATCTCAACGTATATGTCAAAAAAGGGTCGCGCCTGGCCTCTTTTACACGTTTTGCTCTTGATGTTTTATGGGGGGTTCCATCAATAGTCTATGGAGCTTTTGGTTTTACGATCATGCTCTATTTCGGACTGAGGGCCTCGCTTTTGGGTGGGATTATCGCTGTTTCGCTGTTAATACTGCCCATTATGATCAGGGCAATGGATGAAGTAATAAAAATGATACCAGAAAAGTTGCTGGAAGCATCATACTCGTTAGGTGCAACCAGGTTGGAAACTGCCATGAAGGTAGTGGTCAGACAAGCACTGCCGGGAATATTGACCGCTATTCTGATTGCTTTCGGTAGAGGGGTCGGAGACGCCGCCTCTGTAATATTTACCGCGGGCTTTAGTGACTCTATTCCGTATTCATTATTAAGACCGGCGGCTACTTTGCCGTTGGCTATTTTCTTCCAGTTGGGAACCCCTTTTCCTGAGGTACAGGACCGTGCTTATGCTTCAGCTCTTATACTTACAATCATGATTTTGGCAATAAGTATAACCATCAGAATTCTAACAAGAAGATTCACCAGGCATATAGTGAAATAGGAGTTCATAATGCAAAGCAATACACACATAAGTGTACAAAATCTGAATGTTTATTACGGAAAGCAGCATGCCCTGAAAAACATAACTTTTGACATTCCTGATAAAAAGATAATCGTCATAATAGGTCCTTCAGGTTGCGGAAAAACAACGCTTCTAAAATCATTTAACCGTTTGATAGATTCGGTTGATGGGGTTAAAGTTTCAGGTAAAGTTTTAGTTGACGGGGAAAACATCTTTGATCCCAAGGCGGAGGTCACTCACATTAGAAAAAAAATGGGCCTGCTTTCCCAAAATCCTTCACCTTTGCCCATGTCGATCTATGACAATGTCGCCTATGGACCAAGAATCCACGGCCTGAAAAACAAAAAGGAATTGAACAGTATCGTGGAGCATTACCTAAAGGAATCAGGACTCTGGGAAGAGGT
Source organism: uncultured Pirellulales bacterium (assembly GCA_964537505.1). GTDB lineage: Bacteria > Planctomycetota > Phycisphaerae > Sedimentisphaerales > SM23-30 > DAINBT01. The sequence continues at coordinate 3,720 of CAZICK010000008.1, read as the reverse complement.
AAAAGACAGGCTACATACCCCTGCCTCGAAAATTTCCGTTGGTCAGCAGCAGCGACTTTGCCTGGCTAGAGGCCTGGCTGTTGAACCGGGTATTATACTTGCCGATGAACCCACATCGGCACTTGATCCGAAATCAAGCCGACGCATAGAGGAAAGTTTTTTGAAATTAAAAGAAAAATATACAATTATCATTGTCACTCACATTTTGCGACAGGCAAAAAGACTCGCCGATCATGTCGCTTTTCTTTATCTGGGCGATTTAATCGAACACGGGCCGGCAGTAGATGTCTTTGAAAATCCTCAGGAAGAAATGACAAAAGAATACATAAAAGGGGTAATAAGCTGAGAAATCAAATATAGAACTACCGGGTGTAATGCTTCAGTCGGAATTGGACATTCCCTGAACTTTGGTTCTCACACATGATATTGGTAAAGAAAAACGCTAAAATTGGGCATATTGGCCTCTTTTTGCCGATGTTTTATGGTAGAAATTACCATAGATGGCAAGGAGGCCTATTATGCTTAACGAACAGAATGCCAAGGACGGCAACGACAAATCTTCCAATCTCACCCTATCGTTTTTTGCCCATGACTCTTCGGCTGTTATAGTAACCAAGAGCATAAAGAATGGCAAGACTCGAATTGGAAAAAACTTAGAGGCTCAAACCGGTCGATTTGAGTTTATAGATCGATGATATACTTGGCAAAAGTCTGCTCGTCCAGCTCGACCCCCAGGCCCGGTCCTTGTGGGACCTTGACGCAGCCATCTTCCAAAACTATCTTCTGCTTGAGAATGTTGTCCTTGAGAAGTGAAAGCTCGGTAAATTCGCTGGCTAAAGGATGATTGCTCATGGAAGCGGCCATGTGCAGCTTGGCGATCATGGAAAAACCCGGTTCGATTTCAGTACCCACTATGCAGGAAAGCCCAAGCGATTCCGCGACCGCTTCAACTTTCTTGGCCAATGACAATCCGCACGTCTTGGATATCTTTATGTTGATGAGGTCGGCCGCTTCGTAATCAGCTATCTTGATGACGTCCTGCGGGGTCCATATACTCTCATCAGCCATCAGCGGAATACCTATCGATCGGCGGATGTGGGCCATACCTTTGAGGTCCCAGCCCGGCACAGGCTGTTCCAGTAACTGGAGGTGACAGTCCTCAAGGGCCTTGATAGTCTTTATGGCGCCATGCGTATTCCATGCGGCATTAGGGTCCAGCCTCAAAGCGACATCATCGCCCACCGCCTGCCGTACAGTCCTGATACGTTTGATATCCTCGTCCATATCGTCGGAGCCTTTGATCTTGATGACCTTTATGCCCATTTTCAGGACATCCAGTGCGCTTTGGGCCATAATTTCAGGGGTGTCGATACCGATCTCCGAGGCAACCGCAATTGCATCGCGAAAACTGCCGCCCAGTAATGTATAGACCGGGACATTGAGTGCCCTGCCGACAAGATCGTGCAACGCCAGATCGATCCCTTCTTTTACGCACGTTACCCGGGCCACGGCCGAATCGATCATCGACATGATGCGGTTGATGTTGAATGGGTTTTCACCGATGATACGTGGAACCACATACTTTTGAATGGTCGAACTTACCGATTCCAGTGTCTCGCCATAAAATTCCAGCTCCCAGGCACAGGCTTCTCCGAACCCTGTCAAGCCGTCGTCGGTATGAATCTTCACCAGCACCGCGTTCGAACTGCCAAAACCGGTGTAAGCGTCGGCAAATCGCCTGATCGGAACACCAAAAGGAATAGATTCAACCTTCGTTATCTTCATTTTTCACCTCAGTTTTTCCATTTTCGTATTATATCGCAAGGACGTAGGGACGGTCAGGCTTAAACGGATTGTTTGTCTGTTTGATCGGTTGGTTTCAGGGCGAACCAGACGATTATCTGGGCCAGAAAACCGACCCCAAAAAACACAATTCCAAACCAATACGGAGCATAGCCGCTGATATGCACATACAAATAACCGCCCGCCAGTGAGCCGACGACCATCCCCAGCGACTGGGTGGTTTCATGGATAGCCATACGTCTCGAACGTCTTTTACTTCCAGAAACGCCATAATAAAGATGTGAGGCATAAATAAAAGAGGCGCTGGTACCCAAAACCGCAGCAGCCACAAAAAACTCCCACAACCTGCTGCTGTGGAGGATAATCACCATGCTCAATACCATCAGTATCTGGGCTCCGATCAGAACCACAATCCTGAAATGCCAGAAATGCCATTTCCCTGCTGTTGCGAACACCGCAAAATACGCCAACGACACTACCGTCATCACTTTCCCGAAATCCGACTCGGAATACCCCAACACAGGTTCCACCAGCAGCAGTCCAAATTGAGTGCGAACCGATCCAACGCACACCATCGTACACAGCAGACTAATGCGGGCAATCCAGCGAAACTTCAGTAGTAACGCTTCATTGAAATCGTTAGGCATAGCATTATTGTTGTTCTGCCCGGCCGATTCTCTGTCCTCGCCTCGCGTGAAGCTGACGGCCACAAAGCACAGAACCATCCCCACCTCAGCCGCCGCCAGGGCCAGCAGTGAACTTCTTTCCACCAAAATCCCGCCTATCCATGGGCTGATTATTCCGCCGCTTACCCACGCCACATTGAACATTCCCAATCGGCGGTTGAGATCACGTCCTTCATATCCTCCAGAGAGCCAGCCCATCAGATACGGCCAGAAAAAACCCATCGACACACCGATCAGCAAAGCCAGACCGATCATCAGCCAGACAGGGTCGAACTGGCAACACCGCTGACTTGCTGGCATAACAACTCCGCACATCCCTCCCACCGCCAGGATCACCACTGCCACGCCGTTTTGGATAACGCGCTTGGCGTTCAAATGCCCAAGCCTAAAACCGATAGCCAAACACGTACACATGTAGATCCCCATGTGCAGGGCAAAGCAGTTACCCACATCGGCGGCCGTACCGTCCAGCCCCTTGATTACGAACGGCCACGACACCCACAAAACACCGTTGCCGAACGACATCAGGAACGCCACCACGTACAACGGCTTGGCGGAATCACCGCCGCTCGAAAATATCGTGTTTTTGACGCTGGAAAGCATGTATTGATTGTAGTTGTTTTTTCTCCAACTTCAATAAAATCCTTCAACGAACAAACTGAATTTTAATAGTACCCAACCATTTGTCACTTATTTTCCGTCAAGGCGGCTTCTAATTGCCGTCGGGCTCGGGGAAAATCGGGATCGTACCGTAAAGACGTGCGGAATTCTTCTATTGCCTCTGAGAGTCTGTTCTGCCCAGACAAAGCCATCCCCTTGTTATAGTAAGCACGGGCGAAAGTCGGTTCGAGTTGAATTGCCCGGTTATAATGTTCAATCGCCTCATCATACTTTTTTTGTGGTTCAACTCCCATAAAGTTGGTGCTTTTTACAAGGTTTTGCAAGCAAAACCTTGGAGTTTGACGCTTTATGGCCTCCGGCAGGCATGGTATAATATCCCTGCCTCGTAAGAGGCTGCTTTTGAACTATTTTCTACCAACTTTATTGGATGAGAACCTAAAATCATAAAAAAAAATCTGCCCATAGATCGCCCAGGTAACCACAACCAAACCAAAAACAATCATTATCGATATACGCTTAACCGCCACCCTTCCTTTTTGTCTATCCTGGCAGCATAAAGCGAAAAACTCCAGCCCGCCTACGGCGGGCTGCTCTTAACCTGAAGCGTTGC